>NZ_JAIWIH010000062.1:0-55478 GCF_052851135.1 Streptomyces sp. BRA346
CGATGGTACTGCAGGGGGGACCCTGTGGGAGAGTAGGACGCCGCCGAACAATTTTTGGAAAAGGCCCTGTTGGGAGCTTCAAGCTCCCAACAGGGCCTTATTCGTATATGTCACTACCTCCCCGGTGAGGGGCCCCGGTGGCACTACCGGTAGAGTCATGGGGCATCATCGGCTGATTCCCTCACAGGAGGCCCCCGGGTGGAGGTTCAGGAGACACGGGTCCAGACGGATCGTGTACTCACCATCCCGAACATCCTCAGCACCGCGCGCCTCTTCGGCGTACCGCTTTTCCTGTGGCTGATTCTCCGGCCCGAGTTCGGCGGGCCCAACAGCGACCTCTGGGCCCTGCTGGTGCTGGCGCTCAGCGGGGTGAGCGACTATCTGGACGGCATGCTGGCCCGTCGCTGGAACCAGATCAGCAGTCTGGGGCGGCTCCTCGACCCCGCAGCCGACCGGCTCTACATCCTGTCGACGCTCATCGGCCTCACGTGGCGGGACATCCTGCCGCTCTGGCTGCCCGTGGTTCTCCTCGCACGCGAGGTCGTGCTCGTCGCGATGGTGTGGATCCTCCGGCGCCACGGCTATCCGCCGCCGCAGGTGAACTTCCTCGGCAAGGCGGCCACGTTCAACCTCATGTACGCCTTCCCTCTGCTCCTTCTGAGTGATGGAAGTGGCCCACTTCACACGACCGCCGCTATTTTCGGATGGGCGTTCGCCGGATGGGGTACAACACTCTATTGGTGGGCAGGAGTCCTCTACGTGGTTCAGGTCCGCCGGCTGGTGAAGGCGGACGCCGCGGCCGACTGAGTTCGCCGTAGTGGACAACCCAGGACCGGGTGCCCGTAGCGATTTCATGGGCCATCGGGCGTGCGCGGTCGGCATGACCGTCGTCTCTTTCGAGGAGGACGCTTCCGACATGAAGGCCGTCGTAATGGCAGGGGGCGAGGGAACTCGTCTGCGCCCGATGACCGCGACCATGCCCAAACCGCTGCTGCCCGTGGCCAACAGGCCGATCATGGAGCATGTGTTGCGGCTGCTCAAGCGGCATGGCCTGTCCGAGACCGTGGTGACCGTGCAGTTCCTCGCGTCTCTGGTCAAGAACTACTTCGGGGACGGCGAGGAGCTCGGCATGGAGCTCACGTACGCCAACGAGGAGAAGCCGCTCGGCACCGCGGGCAGCGTCAAGAACGCGGAAGAAGCCCTCAAGGACGACGCCTTTCTGGTGATCTCGGGCGACGCCCTGACCGATTTCGACCTCACCGAGCTCATCAATTTTCATAAGGAAAAGGGTGCGCTGGTCACGGTGTGCCTGACCCGGGTCCCCAATCCGCTTGAATTTGGAATCACCATCGTCGACGAGGCGGGCCAGGTCGAGCGCTTCCTCGAAAAGCCCACCTGGGGCCAGGTCTTCTCGGACACGGTCAACACCGGCATCTATGTCATGGAGCCCGAAGTCTTCGACTACGTCGAGCCGGATGTTCCCGTCGACTGGTCCGGTGATGTCTTCCCGCAGCTCATGAAGGAGGGCAAGCCCATCTTCGGCTACATCGCCGAGGGCTACTGGGAGGACGTCGGCACGCATGAGAGCTATGTGAAGGCCCAGGCCGATGTGCTGGAGGGGAAGGTCGAGGTCGAACTCGACGGTTTCGAGATCTCGCCCGGCGTCTGGGTCGCCGAAGGCGCGGAGGTGCATCCCGAGTCCGTGCTCCGCGGCCCGCTCTACATCGGTGACTACGCCAAGGTGGAAGCGGGCGCCGAGATCCGGGAGCACACCGTCGTCGGCTCCAACGTCGTCGTGAAGAGCGGCGCCTTCCTGCACAAGGCCGTCGTCCATGACAACGTTTACGTGGGCCAGCAGAGCAATCTGCGCGGCTGTGTGATCGGCAAGAACACCGACATCATGCGTGCCTCCCGCATCGAGGACGGGGCGGTGATCGGCGACGAGTGTCTGATCGGTGAAGAATCGATCGTTCAGGGGAACGTCCGGGTCTATCCGTTCAAGACCATCGAAGCGGGCGCGTTCGTCAACACCTCGGTCATCTGGGAGTCCCGGGGACAGGCCAATCTCTTCGGGACCCGGGGCGTGTCCGGGATCCTCAATGTGGAGATCACGCCCGAGCTGGCGGTGCGGCTGGCCGGTGCGTATGCCACGACCCTCAAGAAGGGCTCCACGGTCACCACGGCGCGCGACCACTCCCGCGGCGCCCGCGCCCTGAAGCGGGCCATGATCTCTGCCCTCCAGACCAGCGCCATCGACGTCCGGGACCTGGAGAACGTGCCGCTGCCGGTGGCCCGCCAGCAGACGGCCCGGGGCAGCGCCGGCGGCATCATGATCCGTACATCGCCCGGGGTCCCCGACTCCGTGGACATCATGTTCTTCGACGAACGCGGCGCCGATCTGTCCGCAGGAAAACAGCGCAAGCTGGACCGGGTCTACGCGCGCCAGGAGTACCGCAGGGCGTTCCCCGGGGAGATCGGTGACCTGAGCTTCCCGTCGAGCGTCTACGACTCGTACACGGGCTCGCTGCTGCGGTCCACGGACGTCAGCGGTATCGCCGAGTCCGGTCTCAAGGTCGTGGTGGACGCCGCGAACGGCAGCGCCGGGCTCGTCCTCCCCAGCCTGCTGGGACGCCTCGGAGTGGACGCGCTGACGATCAACCCGGGGCTGAACGAGTCGCGCCCCACCGAGACCGCCGACGGGCGCCGCTCCGGGCTCGCCCGGCTCGGGGAGATCGTCGCCTCGGCCCGCGCGGCCTTCGGCGTCCGGTTCGATCCCGTGGGTGAGCGGTTCTCGCTCGTGGACGAGCGCGGCCGCATCGTGGAGGACGACCGGGCGCTGCTGGTGATGCTGGACCTGGTGGCCGCGGAGCGACGGAGCGGGCGGGTGGCGCTTCCGGTGACCACGACCCGTATCGCCGAGCAGGTCGCGGCGTACCACGGCACCCAGGTGGAGTGGACGACGACCGCGGCGGACGATCTCACCCGGGTCGCCCGGTCCGAGACGACGATCTTCGGCGGCGACGGCCGCGGCGGCTTCATCGTCCCCGAGTTCAGCAGCGTCTTCGACGGTACAGCCGCCTTCGTCCGGCTCATCGGCTTGGTGGCGCGCACCCAGCTGACGCTCAGTCAGATCGACGCGCGGATTCCGCGGGCCCATGTGCAGCGGCGTGACCTGGCCACCCCGTGGGCGGTCAAGGGTCTGGTCATGCGGCACGTCGTGGAGGCCGCGGGCGACCGGTCCGTGGACACCACCGACGGGGTGCGGGTCGTGGAGGCCGACGGCCGCTGGGTGATGGTGCTGCCCGACCCGGCCGAGGCCGTCACCCACCTGTGGGCGGAGGGCCCGGACGACGCGTCGGCGCAGGCGCTGCTCGACGAGTGGGCCGGTGTCGTGGACAGCGCCGGGCGCTGATCCGGGGGTCTTCCGACGGCTCTTGAACCCGTTTGAACACGTTGGGGCGCCCTCTCCCCGGCCCGGATCCGGCACGCCGGTGGGGCCATTGGGAGGCGGCGCCCCCGACGTGCGACGATGTGCGGCATGTCGCAGCAGCCCCCCGTTCGGAGCACAGAAACGTCGAGCCCGCGCCCGCGTCTCGACGCGTCCATGTCGCTGCTGACCAACGTGATGGACCACAGCCTCGACGACGGCTACGCCGAGGCGGCCGCACGGCGTGGCGAGACCGGCCGGTCCCGTCTGCCGCGCACCCTGCGCGGGCGGCTGACGATGGCCCTCGGCCTGGTGATGGTGGCGATCGTGGTCACCATCGGGGCCGCCGAGGCCCGGATATCGGCGCCGACGCTGGCCAAGGAGCGGGGAGAACTCATCGACCGCATCGAGTCGGGGAACGCGAAGGCGGACGGGCTCGCCAAGAGCGTGGACAAGCTCCGCGGCGACGTGGGGGAGAAGCAGCGGCAGGCGCTCCAGAAGCACGGGGGAGCCAAGGGCGACCTGGTGGCGCTGCTCTCGGGGGCGACCGCGGTGTCCGGTCCCGGGGTCAAGCTGGTGGTCAACGACGCCAAGCAGTCCGCGTCGGGGAGCGGCGGGGGTCCCAGGGAGAGCAACGACTTCTCCGATACGGGGCGGGTACGCGACCACGACATGCAGCGCGTCGTCAACGGTCTGTGGGAGTCGGGCGCGGAGGCCGTGGCGATCAACGGACAGCGGCTGACGGCACTGTCGGCGATCAGGGCCGCGGGAGACGCCATACTGGTCGACAACAAGCCGCTGGCGCCGCCGTACACGGTGCTCGCGGTGGGGGACGGGCAGCGACTGAGCACCGCTTTCCAGGACAGTGCCGATGGGCAGTACCTCCACGTGTTGCAGGAGAACTACGACATCCGCACGAGCATTTCCGCCCAGGACACGGTGCGGCTGCCTGCCGCGCCGAGCCTGATCGTACGTAGCGCAGAACCCATAGTCGGCGGTGCCGGCAAGGGTGGCACCGAAACAGGGAAGGGCACATCGTGATCGCCGTATTGGGCCTCATCGTGGGAGTCGTGGTCGGGCTTGTGGTCCGACCCGTGGTGCCGACGGTGGTCGAGCCCTATCTGCCGATCGCCGTCGTCGCGGCACTGGACGCCGTGTTCGGCGGCTTCCGGGCGATGCTGGACGGGATCTTCGACGACAAGGTCTTCGTCGTATCGTTCCTGTCCAATGTGGTGGTGGCCGCACTGATCGTCTTCCTCGGTGACAAGCTCGGCGTCGGCGCCCAGCTGTCCACCGGGGTCGTGGTCGTCCTCGGTATCCGCATCTTCTCCAACGCTGCCGCGATCCGTCGGCACGTGTTCCGGGCGTGAGGCCGATGACGACCGACGACACCCCAGAGAAGCCGGAGCGGCGCGAGACGCCGCGTGAGGCGGAGCGGGCCGGGAAGTCCGAGCAGCCTCAGCGGGCTGAGCGGGCTGAGCGGGCTGAGCAGCCTGAGATCCCGCGCGGGCCTGAGCGGCCTGAGCAGGCCCAGCGGGACGGAAAGCCTGAGCAGGTCGGGGATTCCCGTCAGGTCCAGGACTCCGAGCGGCCGGAGCGTCCCGCGACGGCGCGCGAGTCCGAGAGGCCGGAGCGGCGCGAGACGCCGCGTGAGTCGGAGCGGCCTGAGCAGGCCAGGCCGGCCGGGAAGCCCGAGCAGCTCGGGGAGTCCCGTCAGGCCTCGGACGCCGAGCGGCCCGAGCGTTTCGCGACGCCGCGAGACTCCGAGCGGCCCGGGCAGGCCGAGAAGCCCCAGGCGGCGGAGTCGTCCGAGGAACGGGCCACGGCGGAGGGGCCGCGCAACACGGCGGAGAAGCCGCGAGACTCCGAGCGGCCCGGCGCGTCCGAGCCGTCCGGGAAGTCCCGGCCGCAGGGCGCACCTGGGCGGCCTGGTGCTTCGGCGCGGCGGAGTGGCCCCGAGCAGCCTGGCGACTCCGAGCAGTCTGCGAAGCTGCGACCGCAGAGCGGACCCGGGCAGCCCGGGCAGCCGCGGCAGCAGGGCGCACCCGAGCGGACCGGCGCGTCCGAGGGACCCGGGCAGCCGCGGCAGCAGCGCGCGCCCGAGCAGCCGGGTACGCAGGGTGGACCGGGGCAGGGGGCGCTGCCCAAGCCGCCGGAGAAGCGCGCGGAGGCGAGCGGGAAGCCCGAGCATCCCGACGGGGAGGAGCGGCGCAAGGCCGCCCCGCTGAAGCCCCCGGCGCCCCAGGCGACACGCCCCGGGCCTGACGGGCCGCCCGGCCCCCGCCCGGCCCTCAGGGCCCCGCTGCCGCGGAGCACCCCGCCCCGCGGCCCGGCCCCCAAGGGCCAGGTGCCCCAGGGCGGCCGGGGTCCGGCCCCTCAGGGCGGCCGGGGTCCGGCCCCTCAGGGTGGCCGGGGTCCGGCCCCTCAGGGCGGCCGGGGCCAGGCTCCCCAGGGCGCGCCGCCTCGGGGCCCGGGTGCCGCGGGGCCGCCCTCGGCGTCGGGGCCGAACGGGCGTCGCCCGGCCGATGGCGCGGGCAACGGCGGCGGGCCGTGGAACGGGCCGGGGCCCCGTGCCGAGGCCGCGCCCGGGGGGAAGCCCGGGGGCGCGAAGGACGAGGCGCTGACCGGTCGGCAGCGGCTGCTGAAGGGCGTGTGGCCGCCCCGGGTGACCCGGGCGCAGCTGATCGTCGCCGTGCTGCTGTTCGGGCTGGGCCTGGGCCTGGCCATCCAGGTGCGCTCGACCAACGAGAACAGCGTGCTGCGCGGGGCCCGCCAGGAGGACCTGGTGCGGATCCTGGACGAGCTGGACTCGCGCACCCAGCGGCTTCAGGACGAGAAGCGCCGTCTGGAGAATCAGCGCACCGAGCTGGAGAACAGCTCGGACCAGGCGGAGGAGGCCCGTAAGCAGACGCTCCAGAAGGAGCAGCAGCTGGGCGTGCTCGCGGGAACGGTCGCCGCGCAGGGACCGGGGATCGAGATCACCATCGACGACTCCCAGGGCTCCGTGGAGGCCGACATGCTGCTCGACACGGTGCAGGAGCTGCGGGCGGCGGGTGCCGAGGCCATCCAGATCGGCAAGGTCCGGGTGGTCGCCAACTCCTACTTCTCGGACGCCGGCGGCTCGGTGGAGATCGATGGACGGAAAGTGACGCAGCCGTACGTCGTGAAGGTGATCGGCAAGCCGGAGGACCTGGAGCCCGCGCTGAACATTCCGGGCGGAGTGGTGCAGAGTCTCGAGAAGGAGCAGGCCACCGTGTCCGTCCGGCGGGAGAAGAAGATCGTTGTGGACGCCTTGCGGTCGGGGAAGCGCCCTGACTACGCTCGGTCGTCATCACGGTGAGGCGGTTCGATATGAGGGTCTCTCGGCGAGACCATGTGGATGCGGGGGGTCGACGCACCAGAAGAGTCGCGCGTGATGGAAACTGTCTGGTGGTCGCGGACGTTGTGAGGATGTCCGGACCGTCTGCTGGTGTGTGCATCGAGGGTTTGTCCTGCCCCACGGGCGGGTCTGTTTCAGTCAAGGGGAATCGCCCGTGAAGTTGTTCGGGAAGTTGTTCGGGAAGAGTGCACGCCAGGACGGCGGCAGCAGCACCGCTCGCCACCGCGCGGGGCGTGGTGGGGACGAGAGCGGAGGGGGGAGCGAGGAGCGCCCGCTGTTCCGGGATCAGGTCGGCGGCCAGGGCGGTGACATTTCGGGCGGCCAGAGCGCGTCTTCTGTTGACCCCTCGGCGGCCGGGCGCATAGGTTTCGAGGACTCATCGGCCTCGCGTAGTGGAGGTCCCGGATTGCCTGTTTGTACGAGGTGCGGGCATCGGAACGCGGAGGACAGCCGCTTCTGCTCCAACTGCGGCGCGCCCCTGCGGGGCCAGGCGCCCTCGGAGCGTGCCTCGGAGACCACGTCGACGATCTCCATCTCCGGCATCGAAGCGTACGACTCCGAGGTGACCGGGCAGACGCCGCTGCCGTCGCTCAGCCCGGAGGCCCAGGCCGCCGTGGAGGCGCTGCCGCTGGGTTCCGCGCTGCTGGTGGTCCGCCGCGGGCCGAACTCGGGCAGTCGCTTCCTGCTGGACAGCGATCTGACCACGGCCGGCCGTCACCCCCAGAGCGACATCTTCCTGGATGACGTGACGGTCTCCCGCCGCCATGTGGAGTTCCGGCGCGGCCAGGACGGCAGCTTCACCGTCGCCGACGTCGGCAGCCTCAACGGGACGTACGTCAACCGGGAGCAGATCGACGCGCCGGTGGTCCTGACCAGCGGCGACGAGGTGCAGATCGGTAAGTACCGGCTGGTCTTCTACCCGAGCCAGCGGGGCGTCGGCATCTGACCCGCCAGGGGAGGTCCGTCCATGCTTCAGACACCGTCGGGCGGTGCCGGTACCGGCACCGCCCCCGCGGGCGGCCGGTCGATGAGTATCGGCACCGTGCTGAATCTGCTGCGCGACGAGTTCCCCGAAGTCACCATCTCCAAGATCCGTTTCTTGGAGTCCGAAGGGCTGGTGGAGCCGCGGCGCACGCCGTCGGGCTACCGCAAGTTCAGTCAGGAGGATGTGGAGCGGCTCGCTCTCATCCTCCGCATGCAGCGTGACCACTACCTGCCACTCAAGGTCATCCGAGAGCACCTGGAGGCCCTGGAGCGGGGTGAGCGGCCGCAGCTTCCTGCCGTTTCGCCGGGGGCGCGGCCGCACGAGCTGCTGGAGCCGGGGACCGACCAGGGGGCCGTGTCTCCCGAGAGCCAGACCGTGGCCCGGGTGGGCCGGGCCGAGCTGCTGGCATCTGCGCAGGTCAGCGAGGCGGAGCTGGCCGATTGGGAGTCGTACGGGCTGATCGCGCACGACGACGGCGGCGGTTACGACGTCGAGGCCGTGACGGTCGCCCGGCTGCTCGCCGAGCTGGGCCGCTTCGGTCTGGAGCCACGCCATTTGCGGATCATGAAAGCAGCCGCCGAGCGCGAGGCCGGACTGGTCGAGCAAGTGGTCGCACCGCTGCGATTGCATCGAAACCCGCAGACCAGAGCGCATGCGGAGGCCAGCGCGCGCGAGCTGGCGACGCTCTCCGTCCGGCTGCACGCGGCCCTGGTGCAGTCGGCTCTGCGGGCCGCCGCGCACTGACCGATCCGGCCCCGACTATCCAAACCGGCCGGGCACGTCCTAGGGTTGCTGTGTGAACGAGCTCGACGTCGTGGGTGTCCGGGTGGAAATGCCCTCCAACCAACCGATCGTGCTCCTGCGTGAAGTGGGAGGCGACCGCTACCTCCCCATCTGGATCGGACCAGGGGAGGCGACCGCGATCGCCTTCGCACAGCAGGGCATGGCTCCGGCACGCCCGCTGACCCACGACCTATTCAAAGACGTACTCGAAGCGGTCGGCCAGACCCTCACGGAGGTCCGGATCACGGATCTGCGGGAGGGGGTCTTCTACGCCGAGCTGGTCTTCGCCAGCGGTGTGGAGGTCAGCGCGCGGCCGTCCGACGCCATAGCGCTCGCGCTGCGCACCGGGACGCCGATCTACGGCAGCGACGGCGTGCTGGACGACGCCGGTATCGCCATCCCGGACGAGCAGGAGGACGAGGTGGAGAAGTTCCGCGAGTTCCTCGACCAGATCTCGCCCGAGGACTTCGGAAGCAGCAGTCAGTGAAGCGGTCTGCCGGACCTCGCTAGCGCATTCGAGTAGCCTTTCCCGGACGAGGGACACGGGAAACCACTCTCAGGGTGATTATCACTCGGCGTGCCGAGTGTGGCGATCGTTGACGCACCCCGGGTGACTGCCTACCTTCGAGGAGGCAGGTCGAGGACGGAGGTCGGCGTGAGAAGCACCGGCGACGGCACGGCAGCCGGCGGTCCGTACACGCTCCAGGGGAGCGCACCGGCCGATCCGGCACTGAAGGCTCGGGTCGCGGCACAGCCCACGGCACCACGGGAGCCCGCCGCGGCGGGAACGGAGACGGTCGGCTACCGCGGCCCCACCGCGTGCGCCGCCGCGGGCATCACCTACCGCCAGCTGGACTACTGGGCGCGCACGGGCCTGGTGGAGCCGAGCGTGCGGCCCGCGTACGGGTCGGGCAGCCAGCGGCTGTACAGCTTCCGGGACGTGGTCGTCCTCAAGATCGTCAAGCGGCTGCTGGACACCGGTGTGTCCCTCCAGAACATCCGGGCTGCCGTTCAGCACCTGCGCACCCGGGGCCTGGACGACCTGGCGCAGATGACGCTGATGAGCGACGGCGCGACGGTGTACGAGTGCACCTCGCCCGACGAGGTCGTGGACCTCCTCCAGGGTGGCCAGGGCGTCTTCGGGATCGCGGTGGGCGTGGTGTGGCGGGACGTGGAGAGCGCGCTGTCCCAGCTGCACGGGGAGCGGGTGGACACCGGCGAGACCCTGGTCGGCCACAACCCCGCCGACGAGCTCGCCCGGCGCCGCAACCGGGCCGGCTGAGAGCGCTCCCACCCCGCGGCCGACGCCCGATTGTCAGTGGTGTGCGGCAGCATCGAACGTGTGAGGGGTGCGCCGACGATTCTCCATCTGGACATGGACGCCTTCTACGCTTCGGCGGAGCAGGCGGCCAAGCCCAGCCTGCGCGGGAAGCCGGTGATCGTGGGGGGCCTCGGCCCGCGCGGGGTGGTGGCCACGGCGTCGTACGAGGCCCGGGTGTTCGGGGTGCACTCGGCCATGGCGATGGCGCAGGCCCGCAGGCTCTGTCCGAACGCGGCCTACCTCACCCCCCGCTTCTCCCTCTACCGCCAGGTCAGCGACCAGGTCATGGGGCTGCTGCGCGCGCTGTCGCCGCTGGTGGAGCCGCTGAGCCTGGACGAGGCGTTCGTGGACCTGGAGGCGGGCGGCACCGAGCCGCGGGTGGCGGTGGCGCGGGCCGTGGCGGAGCGGCTGCGGGCCGACATCCGCGCGGTGACCGGGCTGACCGGCTCGGTGGGCCTGGCCGGTTCCAAGATGCTCGCCAAGATCGCCTCCGAGCAGGCCAAGCCGGACGGCCTGGCGGTCATCGAGCCCGGTACGGAGCGGGAGCTGCTGGACCCGATGCCGGTGCGCACCCTTCCGGGCGTCGGCCCGGCCACCGCGGAGGCGCTGCGCCGGGCCGGGATCCACACCGTCGCCGAGACCCGGGAGGCGGGCGAGGCGGAGCTGGTCCGGCTGCTGGGCCGGGCCCACGGGGCGTCGCTGCACCTGATGGCCAGCGGGCGGGACGAGCGGCCGGTGGTCGCCGAGCGGGACGCCAAGTCCATCTCGGTGGAGGACACCTTCGACGTCGACGTGACCGACCGGACCCGGGTGCAGCTGGAAGTGGCGCGGCTGGCCGACCGCTGTGTGCGGCGGCTGCGGGAGGCGGGCCGCTCGGGGCGCACGGTCGTGATCAAGGTGCGGCGGTACGACTTCTCGACGCTGACCCGTTCGGAGACCCTGCGCGGGCCCACCGACGACCCCGGCGTGGTCAGGGAGGCCGCGGCGCGGCTGATCGACGGGGTGGACACCACGGCGGGCGTGCGGCTGCTGGGGGTGGGCGTGTCGGGGCTCGCGGACTACACGCAGGAGGATCTGTTCGCCCAAGCCGCCCAAGCCGCTCACGACGCCCAAGCCGCTGAGGCCGCTCACGGCGCCGTGGAGGACCCGGAGAGGGGTTCTGGCGCCGAGATGCCCGAGCCGGAGGGCTCGGGCGCCCCAGAGGCCGCTGAGGGCTCCGGGAGGCCACGGGCGTGGCTGCCGGGGATCGATGTGCGGCACGCGGAGTACGGGGCGGGCTGGGTGCAGGGCAGCGGGGTGGGGCGGGTGACCGTGCGCTTCGAGGTGCCCTGGTCGGGGCCCGGCCGGGTGCGGACGTTCGCCGTGGACGACCCGGAGCTGGAGCCGGGCGAGCCCCTGCCGCTGGTCCGGCCCCCCGAGCCCCCCGAGCCCCCCGAGTCTGCCGAGCCCGCAGGGCATCCGGCCGGGAGCGGGGTCAGCCGGTGACGTCGAGCCCGTAGTGGTGGTAGAGCTGGAGCTCCTGCTCCGGGGAGAGATGGCGGCCGACCCCGAGGTCCGGGGCGCCCTTGATCAGCGCCCGGTCGTACGGCACCCGCAGCGTGTCGCCGACGACCTCGCTCGGTTCGAGCGGTACGAAGACGTCCCGGCTGAACAGGCCGGTGCGTACCGCCGCCCACTCGGGCTCGCCGGTCGCGTCGTCGAGGTAGACCTCGTCCACAGTGCCGATCTTGGCGCCCTCGCGGTCGAATGCCTTGCGGCCGATCAGGGTCCGCGGGTCGATGTCCGTCTGCACGCTCTCTCCCACAGGTGGCGATGATCCGGTGATACCTACCAAAAGCCACATCCCCGTACGCGGCCACTCGAGCACCTGGCGGCCAACCCCTCCCGGGAGTAAGACGCGCTGGTACGCTGGCTGTGGCTGTAGACCCCGTGCGGGAGAGTCCTTCGACAATGGTGTCGGAGGCGCCGAAGGAGCAAATCCTCCCCGGAATCTCTCAGGCACACGTACCGTGCGGGTGAGGTCACTCTGGAAAGCAGGGTGGGCCACGGGGAGCACACGCTCCGGAACCCCTCCTCACCGACGGTGAAAGCCGGTCAGGCACGAACGGGCCGGTGAAGCTCTCAGGTTGAGATGACAGAGGGGGAGGCCGTAAGGGCACCCGCGCCGCGGTGCCCCTCGCCGGTCGTCACAGACCAGGAGGCCCCCGCTGATGACCACCCACCGCATCTCGCTCGCCGAACTGGAGCGCGGTACTCCATTCGAGCAGCGTCATATCGGCCCCGACGCCGGAGCGCAGGCCAAGATGCTGGCCCAGGTCGGCTTCGGCTCCCTCGACGAGCTGACCGCCGCCGCCGTACCCGAGGTCATAAAGAGTGCCGAGGCGCTCCGGCTGCCGCCGGCCCGCAGCGAGGCCGAGGTCCTCGCCGAGCTGCGTGCGCTCGCCGACCGCAACCAGGTGCTGCCGTCCATGATCGGCCTCGGCTACTACGGCACCTTCACCCCGCCGGTGATCCTGCGCAACGTCCTCGAGAACCCCGCCTGGTACACCGCCTACACCCCGTACCAGCCGGAGATCTCCCAGGGTCGGCTCGAGGCCCTGCTCAACTTCCAGACCGTCGTCGCCGATCTGACCGGCCTGGACACCGCCGGATCCTCGCTGCTGGACGAGGCCACGGCCGCCGCCGAGGCCATGGCGCTGTCGCGCCGCGTCGGCAAGGTCAAGGAGGGCGTCTTCCTGGTCGACGCCGACTGTCTGCCGCAGACCATCGCGGTCATCGAGACCCGCGCCGAGCCGACCGGCGTCGAGGTCGTGGTCGCCGACCTGACCGACGGCATCCCGGAGGAGATCGCCGAGCGCGGTGTCTTCGGCGTGCTGCTCCAGTACCCGGGCGCCTCCGGCGCCGTCCGCGACCTGCGCCCGGTCATCGAGCGGGCCCATGAGCTGGGTGCCATCGTCACCGTCGCCGCCGACCTGCTCGCGCTCACCCTGCTCACCTCGCCCGGTGAGCTGGGCGCGGACATCGCGGTCGGCAGCACCCAGCGGTTCGGCGTGCCCATGGGCTTCGGCGGCCCGCACGCCGGGTTCATGTCCGTGCGCGCCGCCCACGCCCGCAGCCTGCCCGGCCGCCTCGTCGGGGTCTCGGTGGACGCGGACGGGGACAAGGCGTACCGGCTGGCGCTCCAGACCCGGGAGCAGCACATCCGCCGCGAGAAGGCCACCAGCAACATCTGCACCGCGCAGGTCCTGCTCGCGGTGATGGCCGGAATGTACGCGGTCTACCACGGCCCGGACGGGCTCGCGGCCATCGCCCGCCGCACCCACCGCTACGCCACCGTCCTCGCCGGGGGGCTGCGGGCGGGCGGCGTCGAGCTGGTGCACGACGCATTCTTCGACACCCTCACCGCGCGCGTCCCCGGCAAGGCCGCCGACGTCGTGGCCGCCGCCCGGGAGGCCGGGGTCAACCTCCGGCTGACCGACGCCGATCATGTCGGCATCGCGTGCGACGAGACCACCGGCCGCGCCCAGCTGGCCGCCGTATGGTCCGCCTTCGGCGTCGACGGCGGCGACGGGAGCGGCATCGACGAGCTGGACGCCGCGACGGCCGACGCGCTCCCCGCGGAGCTGCTCCGCTCGGACACGTACCTGACCCACCCGGTCTTCCACCAGTACCGCTCCGAGACCGCGATGCTGCGTTACCTGCGGCGGCTGGCCGACCGGGACTACGCCCTGGACCGGGGCATGATCCCGCTCGGCTCCTGCACCATGAAGCTCAACGCGACCACCGAGATGGAGCCGGTCACCTGGCCGGAGTTCGGCGCGCTGCACCCCTTCGCGCCGGTCGAGCAGGCCCACGGCTATCTGACGCTGATCCGCGAGCTGGAGGAGCGGCTGGCCGACGTCACCGGCTACGACAAGGTCTCCCTCCAGCCGAACGCCGGATCGCAGGGCGAGCTGTCCGGGCTGCTGGCCGTGCGGGCGTACCACCGGGCCAACGGCGAGCCGCAGCGCACGGTGTGCCTGATCCCGTCCTCCGCGCACGGCACCAACGCGGCCAGCGCCGTCATGGCGGGGATGAAGGTCGTCGTCGTCAAGACCGGCGAGGACGGCGAGGTGGACGCCGCCGACCTGCGCGCCAAGATCGAGCAGCACGGCGAGCAGCTGGCCGTCCTCATGGTCACCTACCCGTCCACCCACGGCGTGTTCGAGGAGCACATCACCGAGATCTGCGCGGCCGTGCACGACGCGGGCGGCCAGGTGTACGTGGACGGTGCCAACCTCAACGCGCTCGTCGGGCTGGCCGAGCCCGGCCGGTTCGGCGGCGACGTCTCCCACCTCAACCTGCACAAGACGTTCTGCATCCCGCACGGCGGCGGCGGCCCGGGCGTCGGCCCGGTCGCGGTGCGCGAGCACCTCGCGCCGTACCTGCCCAACCACCCGCTCCAGCCTGCCGCGGGCCCGGCCACCGGCGTCGGCCCGGTCTCGGCCGCGCCGTGGGGCTCGGCGGGCATCCTGCCGATCTCCTGGGCGTACATCCGGCTGATGGGTGCCGAGGGGCTGCGCCGCGCGACCCAGGCCGCGGTGCTCGGCGCCAACTACATCGCCAAGCGGCTGGAGCCGCACTACCAGGTGCTCTACACCGGGCCCGGCGGGCTGGTGGCGCACGAGTGCGTGGTGGATCTGCGGCCGCTCACCAAGGCGACCGGGGTCACGGTCGACGATGTGGCCAAGCGCCTGATCGACTACGGCTTCCACGCGCCGACGATGTCGTTCCCGGTCGCCGGGACGTTGATGATCGAGCCGACGGAGAGCGAGGACCTGGCGGAGCTGGACCGGTTCTGCGAGGCGATGATCGCGATCCGCGCCGAGATCGACAAGGTCGGCTCGGGGGAGTGGCCCAAGGACGACAACCCGCTGCGGAACGCGCCGCACACGGCCGCCACGCTGAGCGGGTCGTGGGACCACCCGTACACCAGGGAAGAGGCGGTCTTCCCGGCCGGGGTCTCGGCCGACAAGTACTGGCCGCCGGTGCGGCGGGTCGACGGGGCGTTCGGGGACCGCAACCTCGTCTGCTCGTGCCCGCCCATGGAGTCGTACGAGAACTGAGCACCACGATGTGAACACAACGATGGGCCCGGTTCGGCGGATCAATACGCCGGGCCGGGCCCTGGTGATGCCATGCCGTCCAGGTGGTCAGCCTAGGCGGCGGTCACGACGTGCTCGGTGGCGAGCGGTCGGCACGGGGCGATGATGCGCCCGTCCGGCAGCAGCTCGCCGGTGTCCTCGAAGAGCAGGACACCGTTGCACAGCAGGCTCCAGCCCTGCTCCGGGTGGTGCGCCACGAGATGGGCGGCCTCCCGGTCGGCGGAGTCGGCTGACGGGCACGGTGGTTGATGCTGGCACATGGCGAGGTTCTTTCGCTGCGGTGAGGTGTATGTCCTGCTGCTCGCTGCGGCGTTCATGTCGGCCGCCCCCCGTTGTGTGTCGGTCGGATGCTCCCAGTGTTGCCCTGCGGCACGGATTCCGCAGGGATTTCGCGGCACCGGTCTTGCTAGATAATGACGCATCACCCGACCGGACGGTTCACCGTGGCGGGACTGTTACCGGGCCGCAGCGCGGCGCCCCGTGGCCCGGCGGACCACGGGGCGCACCGTACGTCGCCGAAGGGGCAGGTCAGGCCGGGGTGCCCAGCAGCGGGGCGGACGTCAGCCGATGGGTGAGGACCGGCAGCAGATCGGCCGCGGGGTGCGGGTGGTGGGCCGCGATGCCGGGCGGTGCCGGGGCGAGCGGCACCAGCAGGTCTCCGGCCCCGAAGCCGCCCTCGGCGGCGTCCGCGGCGGGGTCGCCGTGCAGCCACAGCGCGACCATGTACAGCTCGGGGATGGACAGCAGCCGCGGCTGGTACGCCGACGGCAGCGACTCGGCCTGGCGCAGGGCGAGTTCGGCCGAGGCCACGTACGGCCCCTCGGAGAAGTGCGAGAAGGCCCAGCCGTCGGCGGTGAGCCTGGCCTCGGCGGCGGCCACCGTGCGGTCGCCGTCGCGGAGCATGAAGCGCCATCCGGTGAGTCTGACCTGCGGCGGGCCGGCGAGTGTGGTGATGTCGTCCAAGACGTGGACGGGGAGCGGGAGTTCGGGTTCGAAGGGGCCGGGAAGGGAGCTGAGTGCCGGGGTTCGGACCTCACGGACAGCGGTGGGGGAACCAAGGGCCGTGAGGACGCTGCGCAGGGCGGGCGCGGGGGCCGGGGGCACGAGCAGCGGCATGGTGGGTCGCCTCTCACTTCGGAGACACGGTGGAGCGATAGCGGGCCAGGGTATGGACGCGCGCTGTCGGTGTACGTAGCTCGGTACGCGGGTCAGAGGGGGCCGGGACGAACTGTCCGGGCGTTATCTCTCTGCCTCCTAAAGCGAGTTTATACGACTCATGTTCCGGCAGTGTTTCGGCTACCTGTCCCCGATATTGCGCGCAAGGTGATTTCCGGTCCGTGCGGACGCGGGGATTTCCCCCGATTCGGTGCTGGATGCACGGATATGACCTGGAGGTTTACGTCCGCCGCGGTAGGCTGGATCTCACCGATCCATTTTCCTGGAGCAATGCGCCGCTCTTGAGAGCCTACCGGCTGGGCGGGCCGCGCGGGGCGTTATCGATCACATTGGCGGGCATCATCGAGCGTGGTGTGCGCGGTGCGGGCGCCGATGATCCACTCGAGGAGGTGCTCCGATGGGGGAGAAGGTCGTAGCCGGTGAGTTCGATCCGTCGGGTCGGCAGCGGCAGCGCGGACGGTTGCGGCAGTGTCTCGACGCGCTGTCCCGGCTCCTGGCCGACAAGCGATTCGACCGCCCGAAGAATCTCATGGGGCTGGAGATCGAGCTGAATCTCGCAGGCGCCGACGGGCTGCCGAGGATGATGAACACAGAGGTTCTGGAGCGCATCGCGAGTCACGATTTCCAGACCGAACTCGGACAGTGCAATCTTGAAGTAAACATCGTGCCGCACCGTTTGCACGGCAGGGTTCTGGATCAGCTCTCGGAAGAGTTGCGAACGGGACTGTCATATGCCGACCGCAAGGCGCGCGAGGTGTCCTCCGAGATCGTGATGATCGGAATTCTGCCGACGCTGGCCACCCGGGATCTCGGATCGGCCAACCTGTCCTACGACGACCGCTACAAACTTCTCAACGAACAGATGCTGGCCGCCCGCGGCGAGGATTTCCTCATCGATATCGAGGGCCGCGAGCGCATCAGCTACGCCAGCGCCAGTATCGCCCCCGAGGCCGCCTGCACCTCCGTCCAGCTGCACCTCCAGGTCACCCCCGGACGCTTCGCCGCCGTGTGGAACGCGGCGCAGGCCGTGGCCGCCGTGCAGATCGCCATCGGCGCCAACTCCCCGTTCGTTTTCGGCCGTGAGGTGTGGCGGGAATCCCGCCCGCCGCTGTTCCTCCAGGCCACCGATGTGCGCGCACCGGAATACGCGACGCAGGGGGTGCGGCCGCGCACCTGGTTCGGCGAGCGCTGGATCACCGACGCGTACCAGCTCTTCGAGGAGAACCTGCGCTACTTCCCCCCGCTGCTGTCCACCGGCGCCGACGAGGAGCCGCTGCGGATCCTGGACGAGGGCGGCGTGCCCGAACTCCAGGAGCTGGTGCTGCACAACGGCACGATCTACCGCTGGAACCGGCCCGTCTACCAAGTCGTGGACGGCGTGCCGCATCTGCGCGTGGAGAACCGGGTGCTGCCCGCGGGCCCCACGGTCACCGACGTCATCGCCAACGCCGCCTTCTACTACGGGCTGGTCAGGGCGCTCGCCGAGGAGCCCCGTCCGGTGTGGACCCGGCTGCCGTTCGCCGCCGCCGCGGCCAACTTCGACGCCGCGTGCCGCCACGGCATCGACACGGTCCTGCAATGGCCGAAGCCCGGCCGTTCCTCGTCCCTGGCGCGCACCTCCGCCGTACGGCTGGTCCTCGAGGAACTGCTGCCGCTGGCCGCCGCCGGACTGGACGCATGGGGCGTCGAGCCCGCCGACCGCGACCGCTACCTCGGAGTGATCGAGCAGCGCTGCGCCCTGCGGGTCAACGGCGCGTCCTGGCAGGCCGCGACGTACCACCGGGCGCGGGACAGCGGGCTGGGGCGGGACGCCGCGCTCGCCGCCATGACCCGCCGCTACTGCGCCCTGATGCGGACCGACGCCCCCGTCCACACCTGGCCCGCCGACCTGTCGGCCTGACCGACGCCGGACCTCACCCCGCGCCCGCTTCTCCGGCGGCGACGATGGCCTTCGCCGGGCGGCTGCTGACCTTCACGTCCAGGCAGCGGCCATCGGACCGAATGCCCGCCTTCCGGGCGTGGTCGGCCACGGTGCGCAGCGCGGGGGCGATGTCCGGGGACGCGGCCACCGAGAGCCGCACCGCGTTGCTCCGGCAGGACTCGGCGGAGGGCAGCAGCCCGCCGCGTAAGACCACGACGGCGCCGGTCGCGACGGCGAGCACCAGCGCTGTGGAGATCGCCACGGTCCGGCGTCGGGAGGACGCGCCGGGTCTGGACCCCGTATTGTCCGGTGCGGAGTGATCGATACGCCCGGTGCGATCCGTGTGATCCGCGTGATCGGTGTGATCGGCGCGGTCCATGGCATCGAATATGCCGGAGTAGTCGGGACCGTCGGATTCGTCGGGCCGGCTGTGGCGTCCCATGGCGATCTGTCTCTCCTGGAAGATGACGCTGTCAGGAGGGCGGCGCACCGGCGGATGGCGCCCGGCCCAGCCTGCTCGTGCGCGATCTCGGATGTGTTTTCGAGACCTTAGCGGGGCGGGCGCGCCGATGAGGCGTGAAGAGCGGAAGTGGAGGCAGGAGTGCAGTCAGAGGCGCGTGGGGCGGAGCTGCCCGCGATCGAGGGCGACCTGCCGCGACGGATCCTGCGCAACGAGACGCTGCTCGTGCTGGCGCTGTCGCTCGGCGCGAGCGCCCTGTCCGCGCTGATCAGCTTCATCGGCTCGGTGACCAAGCCCGGCGGTCTCAAGGACCAGGCGGCCACCATGAACGGCTCCCAGGCGCCCGGCCGCCCCTGGCTGGACCTCGCCTGGCAGCTGTTCGGGGTAGCGACCGCGCTGGTGCCGGTCGCGCTCGTGGCCCATCTGCTGCTGCGCGAGGGCGCCGGGCTGCGCGCGATCGGCTTCGACCGCACCCGGCCGCGCTCCGACCTGGCCTGGGGCGCCGCGATCGCCGCGGGCATCGGCGGCACCGGGCTGCTGCTCTACCTGGGCGCGCGGGCGGCCGGGGGCAATCTGACGGTGGTGCCCGAGGCGCTGCCCGACGTGTGGTGGAAGCTGCCCGTGCTCATCGTCTCCGCCGTGCAGAACGCGGTGCTGGAGGAGGTGATCGTGGTCGGCTATCTGCTGCGCAGGCTCGGGCAGTTGGGCTGGACGCCGATGGCGGCGCTGGTGGCCAGCTCGGTGCTGCGCGGTTCGTACCACCTGTACCAGGGGGTCGGCGGCTTCTTCGGCAACATGGCGATGGGCGTCGTCTTCGTCCTGCTCTACCGCAGGTGGGGGCGGGTCGGGCCGCTGGTCGCCGCGCATGCGCTGATCGACATCGTGGCGTTCGTCGGCTACGCCCTGCTGGCGGGCAAGGTGGGCTGGCTGCCCACGGCCTGACCCGCCCCCGGCGGGGGCCGTTCAGACCAGCAGCTCCCCGTCGATGACCGTGACGGCCCGGCCGGTCAGCAGCGTACGGTCGCCGCGCAGCGCGGTGCGGACCAGCCCGGTGCGGGCGGAGGCCTGGAGTCCGGTCAGCTCGTCGCGGCCGAGCCGGGCGGACCAGAAGGGCGCGAGCGCGGTGTGCGCGCTGCCGGTCACCGGGTCCTCGTCGATGCCGACGCCGGGTGCGAAGACACGCGAGACGAAGTCGTAGCCGGAGGCGGGGTCCTCGGGGAGCGCCGTCGCGATGACGGCCCGCTTGACCAGTCGCCCGAGCGTCGCGAGGTCGGGAGTGAGGGCCCGTACGGACTTCTCGTCGGCCAGTTCCACCAGGAGATCGCCGAGGTGGGGGCCGGTGTCCCGGGCGGAGCGGACCGTGGCGCCGAGCGCGTCGGTCACCTCGTCCGCGACCGTGACCTCGGTCAGCGGGGCGGTCGGGAAGTCCAGGGTGATCGTGCCGTCGGGGTCGCCTGCCGCGGACAGCACCCCGCTGAGCGTGGCGAACCGTACGGTGCCGGTCGCGGCGCCCGTCGTACGCAGCACATGAGCGGTCGCGAGGGTGGCGTGGCCGCACATGCTGACCTCGGTGGCCGGGGTGAGCCAGCGCAGCGCCCAGTCGGCCTCGGCCCCCTCGGGGAGCGGGTGGGCGAAGGCGGTCTCGGACAGGTTGACCTCGGCGGCGACCTCCTGGAGCCAGGTGTCGTCCGGGAAGGCGTCGCTGTCCAGGAGGACGACTCCCGCCGGGTTCCCGGCGAAGGGGCGGTCGGTGAAGGCATCGACGATTCGTATCCGCATGGTCCCGACCGTAGGCGGCGGGCCGGGGCCGAACCATGGCCAATCCCCGAAGGGTGGACCTCCTTCTGGCATTGCCATCCGATCGGTTCCGATATATCGTTGAGCCATCGTGATGGATCGAGAATGAAAGGAGCGTCACGATGAGGCACCACCGTGGACATGAACACTGCGGACCCGGCCGGCGCGACCGGGGTGACTTCGAGGAGCGGCGCGCGGCCTTCGGGCCGTTCGGCCCCGGACCCGGCGGCTTCGGCGGACCCCCCTTCGGCGGGCCTCCGTTCGGCGGCCGGGGTCGTGGCGGCGGCGGGCGCCGCGGCCGGGCGCGGCGCGGCGATGTGCGCGCCTCGATCCTGGCGCTGCTGCGGGACCGCCCGATGCACGGCTACGAGATGATCCAGGAGATCGCCGAGCGCAGCGGGGGAGCGTGGAAGCCGAGCCCCGGTTCGGTGTATCCGACGCTGCAACTCCTCGAGGACGAGGGGATGATCAGCAGCGAGAGCGACGGCGGCAAGAAGCTGTACGCGCTCACCGACGCCGGGCGTACCGAGGCCGAGGCGGGACCGCAGGCCCCGTGGGAAGAGGCCGGGCGTGGCATCGACTGGGAGGCCATGCAGGAGGTCCGGCAGGCCGGATTCGGGCTGATGGAGGCGTTCGCGCAGGTCTGGAAGACGGGCAGCCCCGAGCAGCGGCAGAAGGCGCTGGCCGTCATCAACCAGTCGCGCAAGCGGCTGTATCTGATCCTCGCCGAGCAGGACGACGAGGATGCCGAAGGTGAGGGGGTCGCCGAGGGCGGCGGGGGCTGAGTGGGGCGGCGGGCTAGGGGGTGTCTTGTCGGTCAGGCCGGATCAGCGAGCGGCGTCAGGGGGCACCTCCCAGCGGTAGCTGGGGGAGGCGCGAGGGGGCACCTCCCAGCGGTATCGGGAGCCCGGCATGATCGGGAAGACACCCCCTATGCCACCAGCGCGGCGAGCTTGCGCAGCGACTCGTCCAGCGCCGCGGTCGCCGAGTGCGTGAGCTTTCCCGCCATCAGGGACACCGCCGCCCCCGTGAAGTCGCCGTCGACGCGGACCGTCGTCGCGTCCCCGTCCGGCGTCAGCGCATAGCGCATGCCGAGGTGCACGCCCATCGGGCCCTTGCCCCGGGTGGCGAGCACCCGTCCGGGTTCGTACTCCTCGACGGTCCAGGTCACTTCGGCCGGGAAGCCCATCAGTCGCATGTTCTCCTGGTAGGTCGCCGCGGGCTCCGGCGCGGCGGGGGTGCCCTGCGGGAAGCCGTCGTGGGTGACGTTCCAGTCGCCGTACGAGGAGAAGTCGGTGAGCCGGGCCCATACCTTCTCGGCCCGTGCCTCGATGCGTAACTGCGCGCTGACCTCGGCCATGGGGTTACGTCCCTTCCGGGCGTCCGGCGGCGGGGCTGCGCACCGTAGCCGCGCCGCCCGGAACATTCAATACTGACGAGCCGTCAGCTCGCGGTTTCCGGGGGGAGCGCGGCCGCAGCCGCGGCAGGCGGCGCGCCCGGGGCGGGCGCTCCAGCAGCCGGTCGACGTGTTCCCGGCGCAGTCCGTGCGCGGGGTCGATCGGCAGCAGCAGCTGGTCGCGCCGCAGTCGGGACCGGCTCACCAGCCGCTCCGGCATCACGTCGTCCACCCAGGCGAACGGGCGGCCCCCGGCGTACCGCAGGATCGGGGCCCACTTGCGGCCCGAGAAGAGGTCGAGGACCGGCAGCTTCGGGTCGTCCGGCCGCGGCACGTAGCCCGTGAACTCCACGACCGGCAGCTGCGGCAGTTCGAGGAGTGGCGCGATATGGCGGTTGGCCTCGTGCTCCCAGGTCGTGGCCCAGACCAGTTCGTAGGTGGAGGACAGCTCCCGCAGCCAGTTGGCGTGGGTGACGGAGAGGAGGACGGTGAAGTCGAGGATGTCGTGGGCGGTGAACCCGTCGGACGGCAGGACCGGGTTGAGGACACCGTCGATGTCCAGGAAGAGCAGCGGCCGGGCGGTCATGGGACTCCTTGGCGGCACTGTGTGGCGGAAAGGCGCGGTTGTGAGTGGGGGACGGTGCCCGGGGCGGCCCCGGTTGCGTGCCGCGGGGGTTTCGAGGGGTTTCCGAGTCGGGAGGAAGGCGGGGTTCTCTCCTCCCCGAGGATGATTTCCGGTCATCCGCGCCCAACTGCCGTGGGATGCGCACATGCTTCCCGCAGAGGACGCTTCGGCCTCAAGGGACTGATGGGGTGAGAGCGTGCGAAGTCCTACCCTTTCCGCTTCCGGCGACCCGGCCGCCGCCGGGTTCGAGAACCGGCTGAGCGAGCGGCTGACCGCCGTGGTCACCGGGGCCCGTCGGCGCGCCGTACGCGACGGGGACCCCCACCTCGACACGGCCCATCTGCTGCACACCCTGGTGGAGAACGACCCGCGAGTGTGGGGCGCGTTCGCCGGGGGTCCGCCCCAAGTGGTGCGGCTGCTCGGCTATCTGGTGCAGCGCACCATCGGCTACGGGCTCCGGTGGAGCGGTGCGGTCGAGACCTCCGTGACCGGCGCCGGTGACGGGGTGCCCGGCTGGTCCCCGGCGGCCGCGACCGCGATGGCGGCGGCCGCCGGGCGCGCCGCGGCGCGGGGCGCGTTCCTCGCCGAGGGACCCGACCTCCTCGCCGCGCTGACCTACGACCGGGAGTGCCGGGCCGTGGAGGTGCTGCGGCGGGTCGGGGTGGATGTGGATCTGCTGGTCACGGCGCTGGACGGCGGACCGTGCCAGTTGCAAACGGGGTGACGGTCCTGACGTCGGGCTGACATGATGGCCCGATGCACAGCACGCGAGGCCAGCGGCATGGCCAGGGAAGGGGTGTCGGTCTGGGGCTCGCCCTGGTCTCGGCGCTCGCGTTCGGCGGCTCGGGCGTCGCCGCCAAGCCGCTGATCGGGGCGGGGCTCGAACCGTTGCAGGTGACCTGGTTGCGGGTGGCGGGCGCGGCCCTCGTCATGCTGCCGCTGGCCTGGCGCCACCGCCGGCTGCCGCTGCGGCGCCCCGGACTGCTGCTGGGCTTTGGCCTGCTGGCCGTGGCGGGCGTCCAGGCCTTCTACTTCGCCGCCCTCTCGCGCATCCCGGTCGGGGTCGCGCTGCTCGTGGAGTACCTCGCGCCCGCGCTGGTGCTGGGCTGGGTCCGGTTCGTCCAGCGGCGGCCGGTGAGCCGGGCGGCGGCGGTCGGCGTCGTGCTCGCCGTGGGCGGGCTCGCGTGCGTGGTGGAGGTGTGGTCCGGGCTGAGCTTCGACGCGCTGGGGCTGGCGCTCGCCCTCGGCGCCGCCTGCTGCCAGGTCGGCTACTTCGTCCTGTCCGACCACGGCAGCGAGGGGCAGGACGCGGCCGATCCGCTCGGGGTCATCGCGTACGGGCTGCTCATCGGCGCCGCGACGCTGACGGTGATCGCCCGGCCGTGGGAGACCCACTGGCCGGTGCTCACGGGGCAGGCCGACCTCGCGGGCGCGCGGGTGCCCGCGGTGCTGCTGCTGGGCTGGATCGTGCTGATCGCCACGGTGATCGCGTATCTGACCGGGGTGCTCTCTGTACGTCGGCTGTCGCCGCAGGTGGCCGGGGTCGTGGCCTGTCTGGAGGCGGTCGTCGCGACCGTGCTGGCCTGGGTGCTGCTGGACGAACACCTGGGCGCGGCCCAGGTCGTCGGCGGTGCCGTGGTGCTGGCCGGGGCGCTGATCGCGCAGACGTCGGCGCCGAAGGCTGCGGCGGCGGAGCCGGTGGCGGCGGGGCCGTCCCCCGCCGCGCCCGCGGTCGCCGCGTCCGAGTCGGGGCACCGCCGCGCGGCGGTGGACGAGCCTCCGGAGGACACTCCCTAGGGTCTACCCCAGCGACGCGAGATAGCCGGGTACGGGCGTGTCCGGCGCCAGGTCGTCCGCGGGGACGGGTGCGCCGTGCGTCCGGGCGACCGGGACCACGCCGGTCCAGTACGGCAGCGCCATGTCCTCCGGCTCGTCGTTGGGGCCGCCGGTGCGCATCTTGGCGGAGACCTCGTCGAGGTCGAGGCGGAGCACGGCGGTGGCGGCCAGCTCCTTCGCGTTCGCCCGGCGGGAGTCGGCGGCCCGGCCCGGCACCACATGGTCCACCAGTGCGTCGAGCGCGGCCGCGCGCTCGGCCTCGTCCAGCACCTGACGGGCGGTGCCGTGCACCACCACCGAGCGGTAGTTGATCGAGTGGTGGAACGCCGAGCGGGCGAGCACCAGGCCGTCGACGTGCGTGACCGTGAGGCACACCGGCAGCCCCGGGTCCTCGGCGCCCGCCATCCGCAGGGGGCGCGACCCGGTCGAGCCGTGGACGTAGAGGCGGGACCCGGTCCGCGCGTAGAGGGTCGGCAGGACGACCGGGGCGCCGTCGCGTATGAAGCCCAGGTGGCAGACGTACCCCTCGTCGAGGATCGCGTGCACCACGTCCTTGTCGTACGAGGCGCGTTGCCGGGCGCGGGTCGGGGTGGTGCGGTCGGTCGCGGCGTAGGCGGTGCCGTCCGGCTCGGTGGACGGCGCAGTGGACGGCTCGGCGGGCGGCTCGGTGGTCGCACTCATTTGCGCTCTCCTATTGCACTAGTGCAAACTGTCTTTTGTGCTAGGAGAATATCCGATCGAAGGGCGTGGCGCAGCGGAGATTGCGGCCAGCGTGGAGCGGGCGGTCGGCGCCGGGGCGCTGCCGCCCGGCCAACCACTGCCGCCGCAGCGGGAGTTGGCCACGCGGCTGGGCGTCAACCCGAACACCGTCGCGGCCGCCTACCGCGTCCTGCGCGAGCGCGGCGTGATCGAGACGGCGGGCCGCCGGGGGACCCGGGTGCGGGCGCGCCCGGCGAGCACACCCCGCGAGTGGCTCCGGGTCGAGGCCCCGGGCGCGCGTGACCTCGCGACCGGCAACCCCGACCCCGCCCTGCTGCCGTCGCTCGCCCCGGCCCTCGCGGAAGCCGCGGCGCGCGCCGCCGACACCCCCACGCTGTACGGCGCGCCGGGGGTCGCCCCCGGCATCGGCGCGTCGGCTCGGGCCGCTTTCGACGCGGACGGCGTGCCGGACGGGCCCGTCGCCGTCACCTCCGGCGCGCTCGACGCCATCGAGCGCGTCCTCGCCGCCCATCTGCGGCCCGGTGACGCGGTCGCCGTCGAGGACCCCGGCTGGGGCAGTGTGCTCGACCTGATCCCGGCGCTCGGGCTGCGCACCGTTCCCGTCGGGCTGGATGACGACGGGCCGCTGCCGGAGGAAGTGGAGCGGGCGCTGGGCCAGGGGGCACGGGCGCTCGTCGTCACCGACCGGGCGCAGAACCCGACGGGCGCGGCGGTGAGCGCGGCGCGCGCCCGCGAGCTGCGCGCCGTCCTCGCCGGGCACCCCGATGTGGTGCTCATCGAGGACGACCACGGCCACGGCATCGCGGACCTGCCCCTGCACCCGCTCGCGGGCAGCACGGACCACTGGATCCTGGTCCGTTCCACCGCCAAGGCGTACGGCCCCGATCTGCGCCTCGCGGTGCTCACCGGCGACGCCGTCACCCTGGACCGGCTGCGCGGACGGCAGCGCCTCGGTCCCGGCTGGGTCAGCCATCTGCTCCAGGACGCCGTGGCGCATCTGTGGCGCACCGGCGCGGTGGACGTGGCGACGGTCGCGGCGTCGTACGACGTGCGCCGCGACGCCCTGGTGAGGGCGCTGCGGGAGCGCGGAGTCGCCGCGCACGGGCGCAGCGGGATGAACGTCTGGGTGCCGGTGTCCGACGAGACGGGCGCGGTGGCCCGCCTGCTGTCCTCGGGCTGGGCGGTCGCCCCGGGTGCCCGGTTCCGGGTGGCCTCGGGGCCGGGGCTGCGGCTGACGGTGTCTCCGCTGAGCGCCGGTGAGGTGGCCGGGGTCGCCGACGCCGTGGCGTCGGCGGTGGCGAGGGGACCGGCCCCGGCGGGGCGGGTGGACTGATGAAGCTTCCCGGCGACTTATCGCCGCTGGGTGAGAGCCGCGCCGACGAGGATGATCAGGGCGCCCACCGGCGTGTTCCAGCTGAGGTGTTCGCCGAGGATCAGCACGCCCGCCGCGGTGGCGATCACCGGGACGAAGTACGTCACCATCATCGCCGTCGTCGGGCCGACCTCCGCCACCAGGCCGTACTGGATCAGGAAGGCGACACCGGTGCCCAGGGCGCCGAGGGCGAGCACCGAGAGCAGGGGGAGGACCGGGAAGGAGCCGGGGGTCGGGGCGGCGAGCGGGGCGGCCACCGCGAGTTGGACCGTGCCGAGCAGCAACTGGCCGGAGGACATGGCCAGATGGGAGTTCCCGGTTCCGGCGAGCGTGTGGCGCACGTAGGCCCAGCCGATCGCGTAGCTGAGCGAGGCGATGAGCGCGAGGGCCGTGCCCACCGGGTCCTGGCCGGAGAAGCCCTGCCACGCGCCCAGCACGATCAGGACACCGGCGAAGCCGAGGCCCAGGCCCGCGACGCGCTGCCGGGTCGGGCGGTCGTCGGAGACGACGGCCACGGCGACGACCATGCCCCACAGGGGCGAGGCGGCGTTGCAGATCCCGGCCAGGGTGGAGGGGATGGTCGTCTCGGCGTAGGCGAAGAGCGAGAACGGCAGGGCGTTGAGGAAGAAGGCGGCCACGGCCAGATGGCCCCACACCCGGGCCCCGCGCGGCAGCCGCTCCCGCTTCGCCACCAGGACCGTCAGGAGGACGGCGGTGCCGAACACCATCCGGCCGAGCGTGACGTACAGCGGTGCGAACGCCTCGGTGCCCACCTTGATGAACAGGAAGCTGAAGCCCCAGACCAGGGCGAGCACGCCGAAGCGGATCCGCCAGTCGAGCAGTCGCCGTGGGCGGGCGGCGGGTGCGGCGGGCTGGTCGGCAGCGGGGTCGGGTGCCGCGGTGGTCGCTGGGGTCATGGCCTTCATGGCGTCTACATTGCGGGCTACAACTTCTTAGAACAAGCGAGAATTCATGTGCGTTATCGCGTAGCATTGCTTACATGAATCTGGATCGTCTGCGCACCTTGTACGCCGTGGCCCGGCACGGTTCCGTGAGCGGCGCGGCCGAAGGACTGCATGTGACCACCTCGGCCGTCTCCCAGCAGCTCTCGAAGCTGGAGCGGGAGACCGGGCAGCAGCTGCTCGCCAAGAACGGCCGCGGGGTGCGGCTCACCGACGCCGGGCGGCTGCTCTCCGACCACGCGGCGCGGATCCTGTCCCAAGTGGAGCTGGCCCAGGCGGACTTGGAGGCCCAGCGTGGACACGCCGTCGGCGAGCTGCTACTGGGCGCGTTCCCGACCGCCGTCCGCGGCCTCTTCCCCGCCGCGCTGGAGCGGATGCGGGCCGAACATCCGCAGCTGCGCGCCCGGTTGCAGGAGATGGAGCCGGACGAGTCGGTGCCCGCGGTGGTGCGCGGCGACATCGACCTGGCGGTCGTCCTCGACTGGTACAACAAGCCCCTGCCGGTGCCCGGCGGGCTGGTCAAGGCGGCGCTGCTGGACGACCTGGTGGACGTCGCGATGCCCGCGGACCACCCCTTCGCCGACCGCTGCGCGGTCGAGCCGGAGGACTTCGTGGACGACGAGTGGGTGTCCTGGCCCGAGGGCGGGTTCTGCTACGACTGGCTGATGGTGACCCTGCGCGGCAAGGGCATCGAGCCGCACATCCGGCACACCGCGCGGGAGCACCAGACCCAGCTCGCGCTGATCGCCGCCGGGCTCGGGATCGGCGTCGTCCCCCGGCTCGGCCGGGGCCCGGTGCCCGAGGGGGTGCGGATGGTGCCGGTGAGCCCGCCCACGATGCGCCGGCACGTCTACGCGATCTGGCGCGCCGACGCCGACCGCAGGCCCTCCATCCGCGCGGCGGTGGACGTGCTGCGGTCGGTGGGGGAGAAGATCGTCGACTGACCCGGCAGGGCAGCCGGGCGCGCTCAGCGCTGGGGCAGCTTGCGGAAGTCCCAGGAGCTGATCGTGTCCGGGGTCAGCCGCAGCCATGCGTGGCGGCCGTCGTGCGGCATGGCGTCGAGCCCGAAGTACTTCGCCGCGAACATCCGCTCCGGCGCGTCGAGTTCGGCACACGGCGCGCCCGAGCGCGGGGCCTCGCCGACGAAGACGGCCTCGCCGCTCAGCTCGGCGCCGCGCAGCTCGCCGTAGTCGTGCCCGTCGTCGACGATCACCGCGAGCCGTGGATCGCGGCGCAGCTCGGCCCAGCGGCGGCTGCGGGTCAGGGAGTAGAGCCACAGGGCCGTGCCGTCCCAGGCGAACCACAGCGCGCTGAGGTGCGGCCGCCCGTCCGCGGACACGGTCGCGACCCGGCAGGTGCGCTGTTCGGTGAGGAAGGCGTCCAGCTCGGCCGGGGTCATCATGATGCGGCGTCCCCGCCGCTGGGTGACGGTCATCGGCACAGAATCGCGACTCTTCCTTCCGAAGGCAATGGCCGTTACCCTCCCGGCGCGAGAAGCCGGGAGGTGCCGGGAGGCCGCCGTGTCGCTGTACGAACTGCTCCGCCCCGAGGGCTGTGCCCTGCTCACCGTGGAGTGCCAGCGCGGCGTCGTGGGCCCGGGCAGCGCACTGCCCGAACTGGCCGCCGCGGCCCGGGAGTCCGGCGCGCTCGGGCGTGTCGCCCGGCTGGTGTCGGCCGCCCACGACACGCGCGTCACCGTGCTGCACGCGGTGGCCGAGCGGCGCGCCGACGGGCGCGGCGCGAACCGCAACGCGCCGCTGTTCCGGGCCGCCGAGCGGCTGCCGGTGCGGCAGCTCACCGGGAGCGAGGCGGTACGGATCGCCGAACCGGTCCCGGTCGGCGCGGAGGATCTGCTGGTACGGCGGCTGCACGGCCTGTCGCCGCTCGCCGGGACCGACGTGGACGCGCTGCTGCGCAACCTGGGCTGCCGCACCCTGGTCATCGTCGGCGTGTCGGCCAATGTCGCGATACCCAACGCCGTGTTCGACGCGGTCAACCTCGGCTATACGGCCGTGGTGCCCGCGGACGCCATTGCCGGGGTGCCCGCCTCGTACACCCCGGCAATGGTCCGTCACACCCTCGCCCTCGTCGCGACCGTCACCTCGACCGAGGACGTGCTCGCCTGCTGGCAGGCGATCAGGCCATCTTGATCGAGGTGCCCTCCACCTTGATCTTGGCGCCGGGCAGCGGCTTGGTGGCCGGTCCGCCCTTCGGGCTGCCGTCGCTGATGTCGAACTTGGACTGGTGGCACGGGCAGTTGATGGTGCCGTCCGATACGTCGCCGACCGAGCACCCCTGGTGGGTGCAGATCGAGGAGAACGCCTTGAACTGGCCCGAGGACGGCTGGGTCACCACGACCTTGTGATCCTTGAAGACCATGCCGCCGCCCTCCGGGATCTGGGAGGTCTTGGCCAGCTCCATGCCGCCCCCCGACGTGTCGCCCCCCGCTCCCGCCGCGCCCGATTCGGCCCCGGTCGACTCCTGTGCGGAACCGGCGTTCTGCGAGCTACCCGAGTCGCTGCTGTCTTCCTTACCGCAGGCGGTGAGGGCGGCGGCCAGCCCGGCCGCTCCGGCAGCGGAGACGACGGCGCGACGGGTGGTGCCCCATCCGGTGGTTTCCGGCTGCGTCATGGTGGTGCCTCCTGATCCAGGGACGTTTCGATTCCATACGCGGCCCGGCGCTCCAGCGTTCAACCGTCGCTCGGCCTGTTGTCGATCCGGGCAGGGTCGAACACGCAGGGATCCGGGCACCGATGGATGGACAGGCACGCGAAGCGCCGGGCGGACGGGCCCGGCGCCGGGACGTCGACGGTGAGAGGAAGACGATGGCCGCACCGGAACCGGAACCGGAAGTGCAACGCAGACGGATCGGCATACCCGCCGAATCCACCCCGGGCGAGACCAGGGTGGCGGCGACCCCGGCCACCGTGGGCCGACTCGCCGAGCTGGGGTACCACGTGATCGTCGAACCGGGGGCGGGAGAGGCGTCCCGCTTCTCCGACGCGGCCTACGAGGAGGCGGGAGCCAGTCTCGGGGACCCCTGGTCGGCGCCGGTCGTCCTGAAGGTCAACGGACCCTCCGGCGAGGAGATCGGGCGGCTGCGCGACGGGGCGACCCTGATCGCGCTCATCGGCCCCGCGCTCCACCCGGAACTGGTCGAAGAGCTGGCCCGGCGGCCGATCACCGTACTGGCCATGGACGCCGTGCCGCGCATCTCGCGCGCCCAGTCCCTGGACGTCCTGAGCTCGATGGCGAACATCGCCGGATACCGGGCCGTGGTCGAGGCCGCGCACGTCTTCGGCCGCTTCTTCACGGGTCAGGTGACCGCCGCGGGCAAGGTGCCGCCGGCCAGGGTGCTGGTGGCCGGAGCCGGGGTGGCCGGACTCGCGGCGATCGGCGCGGCGCGCAGCCTCGGCGCCGTGGTCCGTGCCACCGATCCCCGGCCCGAGGTCGCCGAGCAGGTGCGCTCGCTGGGCGGGGAGTTCCTGGAGGTGCGGCCCGAAGAGTCCGCACCGTCCGAACGAGAGGTCAGCACCGACGGCTACGCCAAGGCCACCTCGGACGACTACAACCGGCTCGCCGCGCGGCTGTACGCGGAGCAGGCCGCCGACGTCGACATCATCATCACCACCGCACTCGTCCCCGGCAGACCGGCGCCGAAGCTGATCACCGCCCAGGACGTGGCGCGCATGAAGCCCGGCAGCGTCATCGTCGACATGGCCGCGGCCCAGGGCGGCAACGTCGAGGGAACGGTCGCCGGGAAGGCGGTCGTCACCGGCAACGACGTGACGATCATCGGCTACACCGACCTGCCCGGCAGGCTCCCGGCCCAGGCGTCGCAGCTGTACGGCACCAACCTCGTGAACCTGATGAAGCTGCTCACCCCCGGCAAGGACGGCCGGCTCGTCCTCGACTTCGACGACGTGGTGCAGCGCTCGATGACCGTGGTCCGCGACGGCGAGAAGACCTGGCCGCCGCCACCCGTGCAGGTGTCCGCCGCGCCCACGCCCGCCGGGGCCCCGGAACCCGCCACACCCCCCGGCCCGGCGGCCGGGCCCCCACGGTCGGCGCGGTCCGACTACGCCCTCGTCGGCGCCGGAGCGCTCGCCCTCTTCCTGGTGACCGCCTTCTCACCGCACCAGCTCATCGGCCACTTCCTGGTCTTCGTCCTGTCGATCGTGGTCGGCTTCTACGTCATCGGAAAGGTGCACCACGCGCTGCACACCCCCCTGATGTCGGTCACCAACGCGATCTCCGGGATCGTCGTGGTCGGCGCGCTGCTCCAGATCGGGCACGCGAACACCGCCGTCACCGTGCTGTCGTTCGCCGCGATCCTGCTGGCGAGCATCAACATCTTCGGCGGATTCGCCGTCACGCGCCGCATGCTCGGCATGTTCTCGAAGGGCTGATCGCGGATGACCACCACCACGGCCGCACAGGCCGCCTACGTCGTCGCCTCGCTGCTGTTCATCCTGAGCCTCGCCGGACTCTCCCAGCACCGGACCTCCCGCTCCGGAGTGGTCTGGGGCATCGCGGGCATGGGTCTGGCGTTGGCCGCCACCATCGGGCTGGCCTCCCGGAGCATCACCGTCACCGGTCTGGTGCTGATCGCCGTCGCCACGGCTGTCGGCGCGGGCATCGGACTGTGGCGGGCCCGCGTGGTCGAGATGACGGGCATGCCGGAACTGATCGCCGTCATGCACAGCTTCGTCGGCCTCGCCGCCGCGCTCGTCGGCTGGAACGGCTACCTCGACGTCGACGCCGAGTTGACCGGTTCGCTGCTGCGCATCCACCATGCCGAGGTCTTCCTCGGCGTGTTCATCGGTGCCGTCACCTTCACCGGCTCGGTCGTCGCGTATCTGAAGCTGGCGGCGCGGATCAAGTCCCGGCCGCTGATGCTCCCCGGCAGACACGCCCTCAACCTCGGCGCGCTCGCCGCGTTCGCCGTGCTCACCGTGGCGTTCGTCGCGCGCCCCCACATGGGGCTGCTCATCGCGGTCACCGTGCTGGCCCTGGCCCTCGGCGCGCATCTGGTCGCCTCCATCGGCGGCGGTGACATGCCGGTGGTCGTCTCGATGCTCAACAGCTACTCCGGCTGGGCCGCCGCGGCCTCGGGCTTCCTGCTCGCCAACGACCTGCTGATCGTCACCGGCGCGCTGGTGGGCTCCTCAGGCGCCTACCTCTCGTACATCATGTGCAAGGCGATGAACCGCTCCTTCCTCTCGGTGATCGCGGGCGGCTTCGGGGCCCAGACGGTGACGAGCGGCGACGACGGCGACCACGGGGAGCACCAGGAGATCAGCGCGGAGGACACCGCGGAACTGCTGCGCGACGCCTCCTCGGTGATCATCACCCCGGGCTACGGCATGGCGGTCGCCCAAGCCCAGTACCCGGTCGCGGAGCTCGCGCGCAAACTCCGCGACCGCGGCATCGAGGTGCGCTTCGGCATCCACCCGGTCGCCGGTCGGCTGCCCGGGCACATGAACGTGCTCCTGGCCGAGGCCAACGTGCCCTACGACATCGTCCTGGACATGGACGAGATCAACGACGACTTCGCCGCCACCTCGGTCGTCCTGGTCATCGGCGCCAACGACACCGTCAACCCGGCGGCCACCGACGACCCGGCCAGCCCCATCGCCGGGATGCCGGTGCTGCACGTGTGGGAGGCGGCCCGTGTCGTCGTCTTCAAACGCTCCATGGCCGCCGGGTACGCGGGCGTGCAGAACCCGCTGTTCTTCCGGGACAACACCCGGATGCTCTTCGGCGACGCCAGGCAGCGGGTGGACGCCATCCTGAGCAGCCTCGACGCCACCGACGCACCGGCCGTGGCCATGGTGGGCACGGCCAACTGAGGCCGCTCACCGCCCTGGTCCGGGCGCGCCCGGACGAGACCGGACTGGTAGGCGATCACGACCAGTTGGGCGCGGCCGCGGACGTCGAGTCCGGTCATGGCGCGCTGGATGTGGCTGCGCACGGTCAGCGGGCTGACCACGAGCTGGTCGGCGATCTCGGCATGGGACCTGCCGTGCGCGGCCGGCGCCATGACCTCGCGCTCGCGTTCGGTGAGCGCGGCGGCCCGGCGTGCGGATGTCCATGAGGACCACGTCGGGTTCGTGGGCCGGGGCGAGGTCGACCGCCTCCTGCCCGTCGGTGGCCCGCATGCCCAGCAGTCCGTAGCCGCGTCCGGGCCCGGACGGCGCGGGGTGCGGGGAGAGGCGGTGTCGTTGGTGATGCCGTGCCGATGCGGGGGCGATCACCCCGGAGTCGGCCGTCCGCGCCGTGCGCACCGATAGCCTGGGCGGATGCTCCCTGAAGTCACGGCCACCCGCTATGTCACGCCCCTGCGTGAGGGCGGGTCGCTCCCCGGCATCGTCGAGGCCGACGATTTGGGCACGTATGTCATGAAGTTCATCGGCGCGGGCCAGGGCCGGAAGACCCTCGTCGCCGAGGTCATCTGCGGACAGCTGGGCCGCCGCCTGGGGTTGCGCGTCCCGGAGTTGGTGCGGATGCAGCTCGATCCGGTGATCGGGCTGAGTGAGCCGGACGAGGAGGTGCAGGACCTGCTCAAGGCCAGCGGCGGGCTCAACCTGGGCATGGACTACCTGCCCGGCTCGCTCGGCTTCGACCCGCTGGCCTTCGAGGTGGGCGCGGCGGAGGCCGGACAGGTGGTGTGGTTCGACGCGCTCATCGGCAACGTGGACCGGTCCTGGCGCAACCCCAACCTGCTGGTGTGGCACGGCAACCTGTGGCTCATCGACCACGGCGCCACGCTGATCTGGCACCACAGCTGGCGCGGCCTGGACGCGGCCGCCACCAAGCCGTACGACGCCTCCGAGCACGTACTCGCCCCCTTCGCCCCGGACGTGGCCGCGGCCGCGGCCACGCTCGCGCCGCGGATCACCGAGGAGCTGCTGACCGAGGTCACCGCCGACGTCCCCGACGCCTGGCTGGACGGTGAGCCCGGCTTCGACAGCCCGGACGCGGTGCGCCGCGCCTATGCGCGGGTGCTGCTGGAGCGGGCCGCGGCGATCGGTGAAAGGATCACGCTCGGGGAGCGCGCCGGTGACGGGCCGTCGAAGGCTCCCGACTGGCTGCGCGTATGGGTCGACGGAAAGGCAGCGAAGTGAGCGGGCTGCACCAGGGCCGGGATGTGTTCGAGTACGCCGTGGTGCGGGTCGTCCCCCGGGTGGAGCGCGGTGAGCTGATCAACGCGGGCGTCGTGGTCTACTGCCGCGCGACGTCCTTCGTGGCAGCCCGCACCCATCTGGACGAGGCCCGGCTGCTCGCGCTCGACCCGTCGGCGGACGTGCCGGGCGTACGGGCCGCGCTGCACGCCGTGGAGGGCGTCTGCCGCGGGGGAGAGCAGGCCGGTCAGGCGGCCGGGGACGAGCCGGGGCGGCGGTTCCGCTGGCTGGTCGCGCCGCGCTCCACCGTCGTCCAGCCGGGGCCGGTGCACACCGGGTTGACCACGGACGCGGAGGCGGAGGTCGAGCGATTGCTCGACCTGCTGGTGCGCTGACGGGCGAGGGTGAGCAAGGGCATCACAGCGGGTCGTTGACAGTGGGCGGCGGGCCTCATAGCGTCTCGACGCAGAAGCGACTAAGCGGTTGCTCACCCCCGGGTGGCCGGGACGGTGCGCCGCTACCCGAGGCGAGGAGAACCCGCATGTCCACCAACGAGCAGCGTGTCGCCATCGTGACGGGCGCGGCCCGCGGTATCGGCGCGGCGACCGCCGTGCGACTGGCCGAGGAGGGCCGCGCCGTCGCCGTGCTCGACCTCGATGAGGCGTCCTGCGCGGAGACCGTGGAGAAGATCACCGCGGCGGGCGGCAAGGCCATCGCCGTGGGCTGCGACGTGTCCGACGCGGGGCAGGTGGAGGCCGCGGTCGGGCGTGTCGCCGAAGAGCTGGGCGCGCCGACGATCCTGGTGAACAACGCCGGTGTGCTCCGCGACAACCTGCTCTTCAAGATGAGCGAGTCCGACTGGGACACGGTCATGAACGTGCATCTGCGGGGCGCGTTCCTGATGTCGCGCGCCTGTCAGAAGCACATGGTGGACGCCGGGTTCGGACGGGTCGTCAACCTCTCCAGCAGCTCGGCGCTCGGCAACCGCGGTCAGGTCAACTACTCCGCCGCCAAGGCCGGTATGCAGGGCTTCACCAAGACCCTCGCCATCGAGCTGGGTAAGTTCGGCGTCACCGCCAACGCCGTGGCGCCCGGCTTCATCGCCACCGACATGACCGCCGCGACCGCCGAGCGCGTCGGCATGGGCTTCGACGACTTCCAGAAGGCGGCCGCGAGCCAGATCCCGGTGCAGCGCGTCGGGCAGCCGGAGGACATCGCGAACGCCGTCGCCTTCTTCACCGGGGACGCGGCCGGGTTCGTCTCCGGCCAGGTGATGTACGTGGCCGGCGGCCCGCTCAACTGATCAGGAGCCTACGAACCCCATGACCAAAGAGATCGCATCTGACAGCGGCAGGGCCGCGCTCGTCACCGGGGCCAGCCGCGGCATCGGCTACGGCATAGCCGAGGCGATGGTGGCGCGCGGCGACCGGGTGTGCATCACCGGCCGCAACGAGGACGCCCTGAAGGAGGCCGTCGAGCGGCTGGGCGCCGACCGGGTGATCGGCGTCCCCGGCAAGGCCCACGACGAGGCGCACCAGGCGGTGGCCGTCGAGCGCGCGATGGAGGCGTTCGGGCGCGTCGACTACCTCGTCAACAACGCCGGTACGAACCCGGTCTACTCGCCCATCGCCGACCTCGACCTCGCGGTGATACGCAAGGTCTTCGAGACCAATGTCGTCTCGGCGCTCGGCTTCGCCCAGCAGACCTGGAAGGCGTGGCAGAAGGAGAACGGCGGCGCGATCGTCAACATCTCCTCGGTCGCCGGGATGACGCCCTCGCCGTTCATCGCCGCGTACGGCGTGTCCAAGGCGGCGATGCTGAACCTCACGCAGCAGCTCGCCCACGAGTTCGCGCCGGGCGTGCGGGTCAACGCGATCGCCCCCGCCGTGGTGAAGACCAAGTTCGCCACCGCCCTGTACGAGGGGCGGGAGGAGGAGGCCGCCGCGGCGTATCCGCTCGGGCGGCTCGGCGTGCCGGAGGACATCGGGGGCGCGGCCGCGTTCCTCACCTCCGACCAGGCCGCGTGGATCACCGGCCAGACGCTCGTCGTGGACGGCGGTGTATTCCTCAACGCGGGCGTCGGCTGACGGCCCTGCGCGCTCATCGGCTGCGGGCCCGGTGCCGGGCCCGCAGCCGCTGTCATCCCCACGCCGCGTGCGGCGTTGTCAGTGGCCGCCGGTAGGTTCGTGCCCGTGAACGGAACACGACCGGAGGTTGTTGACGTGGCCTACGAGCTGCCCGAATCCTGGCGCGGCGTCCTCGGCGAGGAGCTGGAGAAGCCCTACTTCAAGGAGCTCACCGAGTTCGTCGAGGAGGAGCGGGCCAAGGGGCCGGTCCACCCGCCGCGCGACCAGGTGTTCGCCGCCCTGGAGGCCACACCGTACGACCAGGTGAAGGTGCTGATCCTCGGGCAGGACCCGTACCACGGCGAGGGCCAGGGGCACGGGCTGTGCTTCTCGGTGCGGCCGGGCGTCAAGACGCCGCCGTCGCTGCGGAACATCTACAAGGAGATGAAGGAGGAGCTGGGCCACCCCATCCCGGACAACGGCTATCTGATGCCGTGGGCCCGGCAGGGCGTCCTGCTGCTCAACGCGGTGCTGACGGTCCGCGGCGGCGAGGCCAACTCCCACAAGAGCAAGGGGTGGGAGAAGTTCACCGACGCGGTGATCCGCGCCGTGGCCGCCCGCCCCGACCCGGCCGTCTTCGTCCTCTGGGGGAACTACGCCCAGAAGAAGCTGCCGCTGATCGACGAGAAGCGGCACGCGGTGGTGAAGGGGGCGCACCCCTCGCCGCTGTCGGCCAAGAAGTTCTTCGGATCGCGCCCCTTCACCCAGATCGACGAGGCGGTGAAGGCCCAGGGGCACACGCCGATCGACTGGCGCATCCCGAACCTCCAGCCGTCTCAGCCCAGCTCGTAGTCGAAGGCGTACGACACCGCTTCGATGCCCTGCGGGGCGGTGTAGGAGCCCGCACCGGTGAGCCCGGCCAGCTCGCCGGTGCCCGAGCCCGGCACCACCTCGAAGGCGCACGTCACGGTGCCGTCCTCGCCGAAGGTGCCGTGCTGGGCGAGGACGAAGCTGCCCCGCCGGCCGTCCAGCTGCCCGTCCACCAGCTCATGGCCCGAGAAGGCACCGGTCTTGTCGGCGAGGTAGACGATGGCGTACTGGCAGGAGGTGCCGGACGCCGTGATCGCGCCCGAGTAGCCGTTGGTCACGGTGGCATGGGCGAGCTTCGCCCCGCCCGCGGCCTCCCCGAGCGGCTTCTCCTGCCAGTCGGCGAAGGTGAAGGTACCGGTGGCGTGCGTGGTCATGGCGGGTCCTTTCGATCAGGCCGTGCGATCAGGCCGTGCGCTGGTGAGGACGACTCTGCCCGCCGTACCTGACATCTTCTGTCAGGTACGGGCGCACAATGGACCGTATGCGTGCCGACCGCCTGCTCTCCCTGCTCCTGCTGCTCCAGAACCGGGGCCGGATGACGGCGCCGGAGATCGCCGCGGAGCTGGAGGTGTCGGTCCGTACCGTCTACCGCGACATCGACGCGCTGAGCGGGTCCGGCGTGCCGGTGTACGCCGACCGCGGCCCCGCGGGCGGCTACCGGCTGCTGGACGGCTACCGCACCCGGCTGACCGGGCTCACCGGCGACGAGGCCGACTCGCTCTTCCTCGCCGGAATGCCGGGACCGGCCGCCGAACTGGGCCTCGGCGCGGACCTCACCACCGCCCAGCTCAAGCTGCGGGCCGCGCTGCCGCCCGAGCTGGACGAGCGGTCGCGCCGCATCCAGGAGCGCTTCCACCTCGACGCGCCCGGCTGGTTCCGGGACACCGAGCCGGTGCCGTACCTCGCGGCGGCGGCCGAGGCCGTCTGGCGGCGCCGGGTGCTGCGGGTGCACTACCGGCGCTGGCGCGGCGAGGTGCACCGCGATCTGCACGCCCTCGGGCTCGTCCTCAAGGGCGGCATCTGGTACCTGGTGGCCAGAGCGGAGGACACCATCCGCAGTTACCGCGTGGCGCGGATCCTGGATGCCGAGGTGCTCGGGGAGGTCTTCGAGCGCCCCGCCGGGTTCGATCTCGCCGCCTACTGGCAGGAGTCGGCGCGCGCCATGGAGGCCGCGCGCTTCCGGGGCGAGGCCGAACTGCTGCTGACCGAGCGGGGCTTGCGGCTGCTGCCGATGAAGTTCGGCGCGGTCGGCGCGGTGGCGGCCGCCGCGGCGGGCCCGCCCGACGACCGGGGACGGGTGCGGGTGGCGCTGCCCGTGGAGTCGCTGCCCGTGGCGGTCGACGACATGCTGCGGCTGGGCACCGACGCCGAGGTGCTCGGACCGCCCGAGCTGCGGACCGCCGTCGCCCGCGCCGTCACCGAACTGGCCGAGCGGTACGGGCCGCAGGACTGACCCGATGGGCCCGCCTGACGGGCGTTCACCGGCCCCGCGGCTAGCGTCGGCCGCAGGCAGGGCGTACCGGCGGTTGCGCAGGCGGGAGGACCGGATGGGCGACGTACGGCGGGAGGCGCCGGAGGACGAGGCCGTGCTGACCCGGATCGGGCAGGCGGTCATGCTGCACCGGGGCGGTGACCGCGAGGAGGCGCGCAACCGGCTGGCCGCGCTGTGGCGGGAGATCGAGGGCGACGGCGACCCGTTCCACCGCTGCGCCCTCGCCCACTACCTCGCCGACACCCAGGACGATCCGGCCGACGAGCTGCTGTGGGATCTGCTGGCCCTGGCCGCGGCCGACGGGCCCGGCGCCCGCACCCCCCGGCTGCGCGCCCTCTACCCGGCCCTCCACCTCAATCTGGCCGCCGACTACGCCAAGCTCGGCCAGGAGGCGGCGGCCCGCAGCCAGCTGGAGCTGGCCCGGGCGAGCGCGGGCACGCTGGGCGACGATCCGTACGGGGACCGGGTGCGGGCGGCGATCGCCCGGCTGGCGCAGCGGCTCGCGCTCTGACGGACCCTGGTGGATCAGTCGCCCGTGGCGCCGTCGATGCGCTCGCGGATGAGGTCGGCGTGGCCGTTGTGGCGGGCGTACTCCTCGATCATGTGGAGGTAGATCCAGCGCAGGTTGAAGTCCTCGTGGCGGTGGTCGCGGCGGGTGACGACGTCGTCCAGGGAGTGGCGCGCGGCGGCGGCGCGGGCCTCGGCGACCTCGTCCCGCCAGATCGCGAAGGCGGCCTCGCCGGTGTCCGCTTCGGTGACCCGGAAGTCGCCGTCCTGATCCTCCTCGCTGTACCAGATGGGCGGCGCGTCCTGACCGTCCAGCACCCGCCGGAACCAGCTGCGCTCGACCTCGGCCATGTGCCGGACGAGCCCGAGCAGGGTGAGCCCGGACGGCGGCGCGGAGGCCTCGCGCAGCTGCTTGTCGTCGAGCCCCTCGCATGTGAGGGCCAGGGTCGCGCGGTGGAAGTCCAGCCACCCTTCCAGGCTGGTGCGTTCATCGCCGGTGGTGGGCGCCTCTTGGCGTTCGGCAGTCGTCATGGCGAGCATCATGAGGCCCGGCTCCCGGCCGCGCCACGGATTATCGGCCCAGCATCCCGCGCAGCAGCTCCTCGAACCCGGCGCGCAGCGCCGCGCCTTGGGGCACCGCGGCGTGGTCGGCCCCGGCCGCGCAGCTGAACATCTGCCCCTCGCACCAGGCGACCAGCGACTGGGCGTGCCGCCGTGGTGCGGCGGATCCCATGGCGGTCATCAGCGCCTCCAGCGGCTCGCGGAAGCCGCGCCCCGCCGCGTCGTAGAACTCCCGCAGTTCGGGGCGGCGGGTCGCCTCCAGCTGGCAGGGCGCCGGTGAGCTGCGCACCCCCGGCGGGCGGCGGCTGGCCCGGATGGACAGCGCGGCCGCGGCCGAGCGGTTCGGCGGCCCGGTGGTCCTGCTCCACCGCGCCACCCTCGTCGAGCTGCTCGCCTCCCGGCTGCCCGAGGGCCGCGTCCGCACCGGTGCCCCCGCCGAGCTGACCGACCCCGGCGACGCCCGCCGCCCGGCCCGGGTGACCACGGCGGACGAGGAGTACGAGGCCGACCTCGTGGTCGGCGCCGACGGCGTCCACTCGGCGGTCCGCCGCGCGCTCTTCCCCGCCCACCCCGGGCCCCGCTACGCCGGGTTCACCACCTGGCGCCTCGTCGTCCCCGCCCCCGAGCGCCCCTTCGCACCCCATGAGACGTGGGGCCGGGGGCGGCTCTGGGGCAGCCAGCCGCTGCGGGACGGCCGGGTCTACGCGTACGCGGCGGCCTTCACCCCGGCCGGTGGCCGCGCCCCCGACGACGAGAAGGCCGAACTGCTCCGGCTCTTCGGCCACTGGCACCGGCCGGTCCCCGACCTCCTCGCGGCCGCCGAACCCGGCGCCGTGCTGCGCCATGACGTCCTGGCCATGACCGACCCGCTGCCCGCCTACCACCGGGGCCGGACCGCCCTCCTCGGCGACGCCGCCCACGCCATGGCCCCCACTCTGGGGCAGGGCGGCAACCAGGCCATCGAGGACGCCGTCGTCCTCGCCCACCATCTGCCGCCGCACGCCGCCGCCGCGGCCGCCGACCCGTCCGGCGCGCTCGCCGCGTACACCCGCGACCGGCTGCCGCGCACCATGGACGTCGTACGCCGCTCTGCGCGCGCCGCCCGCGCGAGCTCCCTGACCCGCGCCCCCGCGGTGGCCCTCCGCGACACCGCCGTCGCCGTCGCCACCCGCCTTGCCCCCGGGCTGCTGCTGCGCGGCTTCGACGGCATCGCCGACTGGCGCCCCCCCGGCCCCGGCGCCCCGGGAGCCGTCCTGAGTAGGGTGGACACGGCCACCGAACACCAGGAGGCAACGTGAGGGTCGGCTGCATCGGACTCGGCGACATCGCGCAGAAGGCCTATCTGCCCGTGCTCATGGCGCGGCCCGGGGTGGAGCCGCATCTGCACACCCGCACCCCCGCCACCCTCCAGCGGGTCGCCGACACCCACCGGGTGCCCGGCGCCCAGCGGCACACCACCCTGGACTCGCTGCTCGCGGCGGACCTGGACGCCGCGTTCGTGCACGCCCCGACCGCCGAGCACGCCGGGCTCGTCACCCGGCTCCTCGACGCCGGGGTGCCCACCTACGTCGACAAGCCGCTCGCGTACGAACTCGGCGAGAGCGAGCGCCTGGTGCGGCTGGCCGAGGACCGCGGCGTCGGCCTGATGGTCGGCTTCAACCGGCGCTACGCCCCCGGGTACGCGCAGTGCCTGGACCATCCGCGCGATCTGATCCTGATGCAGAAGAACCGCGTCGGCCTCCCCGAGGACCCGCGCACCCTCGTCCTGGACGACTTCATCCACGTCGTCGACACCCTGCGCTTCCTCGCCCCCGGACCGGTCGACCACATCGACGTGCGGACCAGGATGCGCGACGGGCTGGTGCACCACGTCGTCCTCCAGCTGTCCGGCGACGGGTTCACCGCGCTCGGCGTGATGAACCGGATGAGCGGCTCCACCGAGGAGATCCTGGAGGTCTCCGGCCAGGACACCAAGCGGCAGGTGACCAACCTCGCCGAGGTCACGGACCACAAGGGACAGCCGAGCGTGCGCCGCCGCGGCGACTGGGTTCCGGTCGCCCGGCAGCGCGGCATCGAGCAGATCACCGACGCCTTCCTCGACGCCGTGCGCACCGGCAGGCGGCTCGATGCCTCGGACGCGCTGCGCACCCACGAACTGTGCGAGCGGGTGATCAGCGACGCGCTGACGGGCGCCTGACCACCCGGACCGCCTCCACCGCCCCGTACGCGGCGAGCGCCGCCAGCGCCCCGTACACCGTCAGCGGCCCGGTCCGCACATACGGGCTGGTGCCCTGCGCGAGCGGCACCGAGTAGACCTCCGCCGCGCTGGTGTCCGTCCCCATGCGGTCGCCCACCGGCTCGCCGCGCGGGCCGAAGACCGCGCTCGTGCCGGTCAGCGTCGCGTGCACCATCGGCCGCCAGGTCTCCGCGGCGCGCAGCGCGGCCAGCGTGGCGTGCTGCTCGGGCGCCCAGCTCTGCTGGAACGTCGAGGTCGCCGACTGGACGACCAGCACCTGCGCCCCGTGCCGCGCCAAATTGCGGCTCATGTCCGGGAACGCCGACTCGAAGCAGACCTCCGGCCCGATCCGCAGACCGTCCGGCAGCCGCATCACCGTCTGTTCCGTGCCGCGGTGCCGGTCCTCACCGGCCGCCTTGCCCACCGAGGTGGCCCAGCCCAGCAGCGACCGGGCCGGGATGTACTCGCCGAACGGCACCAGCCGCATCTTGTCGTAGCGGTCGCCGGTCGGACCGTCCGGCCCGATCAGCACCGAACTCTTGTAGATCCCCGGCCGGTCGCTGCGCCGCGCGTCCACGTTGACCAGGAGATCCGCGCCCACCGAACGGGACAGCGCGCCCAGCCGCTTCGCCAGCCCCGGCCGGCCGCCCAGATCCGTGCCGACGCTGGACTCGCCCCACACCACGAGGTCCGGATGGCGGGCCGCCAGCTGCCGGGTCAGCTCGACGCTGCGCTCGAGACGCGGCTCCGGCCCCTTGATCACCCCGGGCTGCACCACCGCGATCCGCTGGGTCCCGGTCTGCTCCGGCACCGGCGCCCATGCCCACACCCCGGCCGCCGCCGCACCGCACGCGGTGAGCCCGGCCACCGCGACGGTGCGCGCCCGGGGCAGCGTGATCAGCACGGTCAGCGCGACGTTCACCAGGACCAGCAGGAAGCCGACCAGCCACACCCCGCCCACCGACACCAGCCGCAGCGCGACGGGCACCTGCCACTGGCTCGCCCCGAGCAGCGCCCAGGGGCCGCCGAGGTACTGCCAGGACCGTACGAGCTCGGCCAGCAGCCACGCCGACGGCAGCAGCACCAGCGCGGCACCCGCCCGGCCTGGCCCGGGGCGGGCGCCCAGCAGCCGGTGTGTCAGCGCGCCGAACGGCACCCACAACAGCCCCAGCAGCAGCGCCAGCAGCACGATGAACACATGCAGGCTCGGCATCAGCCAGTGGTGCGCCGCGAGCAGGAACCCGGCCCCGCCCAGCCAGCCGTCGTACGCCGCCTGCCGGATCGTGGGCGCCGAGCGCGTCAGCAGCAGCCAGGGCACCAGGGCGACGTACGCGAACCACCAAAGCGACGGCGCGGGAAACGCCAGCGCGGGCAGCGCGCCCGCCAGCACCGCGGCGCCGCCGCGCACCCACCGGGAGGCCAGCCGCCGCCTCCACACCCCTTCCGACACGCCGGATGCCCCCCTCCCGTTGGCATAGGGCCAGTGTGCGGGAGGAAACCGATCATGGATAGGGCGGAGACGCGCCGGAGCGTGCCTCATGCCGCGTCCGGAAGGTCTTGTTCGGCCCAGATGAGCTTGCCGCCCTCGGTGTAGCGGGTGCCCCAGCGGCGGGCCATCTGCGCGACCAGGAACAGCCCGCGGCCGCCCTCGTCGGTGGTACGGGCGTGGCGCAGCCGCGGGGAGGTGCTGCTGGCGTCCGCGACCTCGCAGATCAGCACGTCGTGCCGGATCAGCCGCAGCCGGATGGGGCCGGTGCCGTGCCGTATGGCGTTGGTGACCAGCTCACTGACGATCAGCTCGGTCGTCATCGCCAGCTCCTCCAGGCCCCATTCGGCGAGCTGGTGGACGCCGAGCGAGCGGGCGTTCGCGACCACGGCCGGATCGGACGGCAGGTCCCAGGAGACGACGTGACCGGTGCCCAGCGTGTTGGTACGGGCCAGCAGCAGCGCCACGTCGTCCGACTGCGGACGGGTCAGCAGGGTGTCGACGACCGTCGAGCACAGCTCCTCCAGCGGCAGCCCGGGCTGGGCCAGGGCGTTGCTCAGCCGGGCGAGCCCGACGTCGATGTCCTGGTCGCAGGTCTCGATGAGGCCGTCGGTGAACAGCGCGATCAGACTGCCCGCGGGCAGCTCCAGCTCCGCCGACTCGAACGGCAGCGAACCGAGCCCCAGCGGGGGACCGGCCGGCAGCGGCGGGTAGGAGACCGCGCCGCCGGGGTCCACCACCGCGGGCGTGGGGTGGCCCGCCCGGGCCATCGTGCAGCGCCGGGTGACCGGGTCGTACACCGCGTACAGACACGTGGCGCCCAGCACCGCCGCGCCCATGCCCTCCTGGGCGGACTCCTCCTCGGTGAGCCGGATGACCAGGTCGTCCAGGTGGGCCAGCAGCTCCTCGGGCGGCAGGTCCATGTCGGCGAGGGTGTGCACGGCGGTGCGCAGCCGGCCCATGGTGGCGGCCGCGGTGATGCCGTGCCCGACCACGTCGCCGACCACCAGCGCCACCCGGGCCCCGGACAGCGGAATGACGTCGAACCAGTCGCCGCCGACCCCGTTGCGCGCGTCGGTGGGCAGATAGCGCGAGGCCACCTCCAGGGCCTGGCCGCCGGACAGGGCGTGCGGCAGCAGGCTGCGCTGGAGCGCGAGGGCCGCGGTGTGCTCGCGGCTGTAGCGGCGGGCGTTGTCCACGCACAGCGCGGCCCGCGTCACCAGCTCCTCGGCGAGCACCAGATCGTCCGGCTCGAAGGGGTCCGGATGCCGGGTGCGGACGAACGAGGCCACGCCCAGGATCGTGCCGCGCGCACAGATCGGGACCACCATCAGGGAGCGCATGCCGAACTCGCGGACCTTCCGCGTCCGGGCCGGGTCGTCGCCGGTCCACGCGCCCAGCGAGGCGTCCAGCTCCGGGTCCAGGATGGCCTCCCCCTCCAGGAAGCTGCACGCGAACGGCGACGCCGGGGAGACGGCGATCGCGTCGCCCTGGGCGGCGATGGACTCCGGGCAGCCCTCGTGGACGGACGCCTGGCCCGCCCGCCGGAACTTGGGCAGGAACCGGGTGCGCTGGGCCGAGGGCTCCTCGCCGCGCAGGACGGAGTCCAGCAGGTCCACGGTGACGAAGTCGGCGAGCCGGGGCACCGCGAACTCGGCCAGCTCCTGCGCGGTGCGCATCACGTCCAGGGTGCTGCCGATGTGCTCGCTGGCCTCGCTGAGCAGGGCCAGCCGCTCCCGGGCGCGCCAGCGGTCGGTGACGTCGATGCCCATGTAGCAGACGCCGACCGGGTGGCCGTCCTCGTTGTCGAGGCGGAAGAAAGAGGTCGAGTACGCGTGCTCCCGGTGCGGCTCGGCCAGGGTCCAGCCCCGGTACTCGTAGTCGATCACCGGGACGCCGGTCTCCAGCACCTGGCGCATCTTCCCCTCCAGCGCCTCGGTGTCCAGGCCCGGCAGCGAGTCCGCCATCCGGCGGCCCAGCCGCTCGCCGCGCGGGACACCGCCGTAGCGCTCCAGGGTGTCGTTCATCCACACGTACCGCAGATCCGGGCTGAGCACGGCCATGCCGATGGGGGAGCGGGTCAGGAACGCCTGGAGCAGCGATCCGCTGACCGCCCAGGTCGGGATCGTCGCCACGTCGATCGCCGAGATCAGCCAGCAGGTGCCGCCGCCGAGCCCGGTGACCGGGGAGACCCGCAGGCCCACCGCGAGCCGGTGGCCGGACTGGTGCCGGACCTCCAGCAGCCCGCCCCAGCCGCCGTGCTCACCGCACTGTTCGGCGATGGACACCGCCTTCGCGGCGTCCTCCGGCGCCGCCAGCAGCATCGTCCCGGGCCGCTTCAGCACCTCCGGCGCCGGATAGCCCAACAGCCGTTCCGCCGCCGTCGTCCAGCCGACGACGGTCCCCGTGGCATCGATCAGGGCCGTCGCCGCATCGGCCATGTCGAAGGGGACATGGGCTTCGGTCGGCGCGATTCCCTCGGGGATGGCCATCGCACCCGTCCCATCTGCGAAGACATTTCCCTTAATACTATGACTCCTGGGCCTCCCCGGTCGTCAGTCGTGCGACGACCAGGGCGAGCAGGATGATCCCGCCGTAGATCGCCTGGATCCAGAAGGACGACACCTGGGCGAGGGTGAGCAGGTTCTCCAGCATGCCCAGCAGCAGGGTGCCCAGCAGCGCGCCCAGCAGGGAGCCCCGGCCGCCGCGGAGGCTGATGCCGCCGATCACCGCGGCCGCGAACACCGTGAAGATCAGACCGCTGCCCTGGTTGGCGCCCACCGCACCGACGCGCCCCGCGATGACCAGCCCGGCCAGCCCCGCCAGCGCACCGCCGACCACCAGCACCGTCCAGCCCACCCGCGCGGTACGGATGCCCGCCGCCCGGGCGGCGGGGGCGCTGCCGCCGATCGCGTACACCGCGCGGCCGAGCCGGTGGTAGCGCAGGACGAACCCGGCCAGCGCGAAGCACAGCGCGGTCACCCACACCGAGACCGGCACCCCCAGCCACTCCCGCGAGCCGAGCACGAAGAACGCGTCCGGCGCGTCGAACAGCGTCTTGCCGGAGACCAGGCCGATCAGCACGCCGCGCAGCACGATGTTCATCGCGAGGGTCACGATGAACCCATTGAGCCCGAGCCCCACGATCAGCGCCCCGTTGACCGCCCCCAGCCCCGCGCCCGCCAGCGGGATCAGCAGCAGCCCCACCCAGGTGGGCCACTCGGTGCCGAAGCCCGCCGAGGCGGCCGGGATGACGACCAGGAAGCCGAGGGCCGGGGCCAGGCCCGCGATCGACTCCAGGGAGAGGTCCATCCTGCCGCTGATCAGGATCATCGCCTCGGCGAGCACCAGCAGCCCGAGCGCGGAGGACGCGCCCAGGATGTTCACCAGGTTGTCCCGGTCGAGGAAGTCGGGGTTGCCGATCGCGCCGATGATCAGCAGCAGCACCACGGCGGGCAGCAGCGCCAGATCGCGGATCCGGACCGGGACGAGGCGCCGGGCGCGGCCGGTGCGCGGCGCGGCGAGGTCATTCATGGGGTTCATGGGCACGGTGCGGTCGTCTCCGGGGCGCTGTCATTCATGGCCGAGGGTGACCCCTTCGATCGAGGCGACGAGTTCCCGGTCGGTCCAGCCCGCCCGGTGGGTGACGGTGACGAAGCCGCCCACCATCACCAGCACCCGGTCACAGGCCCGCAGATCCCCCAGCTGGTCGGAGACGATCAGCACCGCGCGCCCCTCGGCCCGGGCTCGCAGCGCGGTCTCCAGCAGATCGCGCTGGGACCGTACGTCCACCCCCGCCGTCGGGTCGATCAGCACCAGCACCCGGGGATCCGTGGCCAGCGCCCGGGCCATGACGACCTTCTGCTGATTGCCGCCGGACAGCGCGGTCACCGGCTGTGCCGGGCCCCGGGTGGTGATGCCGAGCCGCTCGATGGCGCGGCGGGCCACGGCGTCCCGGGCGGACGGCCGGATCAGCCCCCGGGGTCCGAGCCGGTCGCCGATGGGCAGCGTGATGTTGTCGGCCACCGACAGCTGCGGAATCAGCCCCTGCACCCGCCGGTCGCGCGGCACACAGCCGACCCCGGCGGCGAGCGCCGCCGTGACGCTGCCCAGCCGCAGCGGACGGCCGAAGACCTCGATCCGGCCGCCCGTCGGGCGGTACAGCCCGGCCAGCGCCTCGCCCAGCTGATGGCTGCCGGACCCGGCGAGCCCGGCCAGCCCCACCACCTCACCGGCCCCGACGGTGAGGCTGACGTCGTGGAAGGACGCGCTGCTCAGCCGCTCGACCCGGACCGCCACCGGGCCCCGGGGCCGTGGCCGGGGCGCCGCGCCGGGCCGGGCGGGGGCGGCCGGTTCGCCGGTCATCTTCTCGATCAGGGCCCGGGTGGGCAGCTCCCCGACGGGCGCGGTGACGATCCTGCGGGCGTCCCGGAAGACGGTGACGGCCTGGCAGACCTCGTACACCTCGCGCAGGTGGTGCGAGATGTGCAGAAACGTGACCCCGGCGTCCTGGAGCCGCCGCATGTGCGCGAACAGCCGCGCCGTCGCCCGGCTGTCGAGCTGCGCCGTGGGCTCGTCCAGGATGACGAAGCGGGTGCCCTGGGACAGCGCCCGCGCGATCTCCACCATCTTGGCGTCCTCGACGCTCAGGTCCCCGGCCCGCGCGCCCTCGTGCACGGGGACGCCCCAGGCGTCCAGCAGCGCGCGGGCCCGGCGGCGGGTCCGCCGCCAGCTGATCACCGAGGTGCGGGGGAGGACCGGCTGATGGCCCAGGAACAGGTTCTCCGCCACCGTCAGCTCGTTGATGATCGTGGACTGCTGGTAGACGCAGGCCACCCGGCGGCGCCAGCCCGCCCGGTCCGCGGCGGCGGGGGCGGCCGCGCCCTCGAACCACACCGTGCCCGCGTCCGGCCGCTCCAGCCCGGTGAGGACGGCCACGAGCGTCGACTTGCCCGCGCCGTTGCGCCCGACCAGGGCGTGCGTCTCGCCCGTCCGCACGGTGATCCCGGCCTCCCACAGGGCCACCGTCGGCCCGTACCGCTTGGTGATCCCGCGTGCCTCGCACAGCGGTGGCCGCCCGGTGGTCATCCGCGATTGCCCCACAGCGCGGGGTCGTTCACATTGGCCGGGGTCACCAGCGGGGCCGGAAGCTGATCCTCCAGGATGCCCTTCCGCACCTCGACGATGCGGCTGCCGTGATCGGTCCGCCCCTTCCGGAACGGCCTCCCGGCCATGGCCTGCTTGATGTAGACCATGGCGTACCGGGCGTACAGGTCCACGGGCTGGGACACGGTCGCGTCGATCCACCCCTTGCGGATCGCGTCCAGCTCCTGCGGGATCCCGTCGTTGGAGACGATCACGATATGGCCGTGACGGCCTCTCGGGTGCAGCGCCCGATGGCGCTGGAGCGTGCGCAGCGTGGGCGCCAGATACACGCCCCCGGCCTGGAGATAGATGCCCTTGATGTCCGGATTGGCGCTGTACAGCGCCTCCAGCCCGGCCGCCGCCTTGTCCGCCTGCCACCCGGCGGCGATGTCGAGGACCCTGATGTGCGGGTAGCGGCGCCGCATGCACTGGTCGAACGCGGCGGTGCGGTCGCGCCCGTTGACCGACGCCAGATCGCCCTCGATCTGCACCACCTTGCCGCTCCGCACGGCCCGCCCGAGGCTCCGGCACGCCTTCTCGCCGTACGCCCGGTTGTCGGCCCGGACCACGATCGCCACCTTGCCCCGGTCGGGCGCCACGTCGACCGCCACGACCGGGACGCGCCGCCGCTGCGCGGCCCGCAGCCCGGTGACGATGGCGGCGGAGTCGATGGGGGAGACGACCAGCCCGTCGATGTTCTGGGCGAGCAGATTGCGGATGTCGCTGACCTGGCGGCTGGCGTCGTTGTTGGAGTTCACCGTCGGCAGCACCCGGACGCCGACCTTGGCCGCCTGGCGCGGGATGTCGCGCTCGTACGCCTCCCAGAACGGCGAGGTCAGGAACGGCACCACCACCCCGACCCGCCGCCCGCCCCCCGATTCCTCGGAGCACCCCGCGGCGGCCGGGCCGCAGACCAGCACGAGGACCGCGGCGGCGGTGGCGAGGCGGTGGCGCGTCGTGCGCATCGTGCTCCCGGCTCCGGTCGTGGAACGGCTGGCGAAGACCTCCCCGGCTGCGACCATACGGCCGCGGGGCCCCCGCACTCCCGGGGCACGCCGCTGAGTCACGCCGTCGGGGCCGGGGCGTTGTCCCCTACCCGCCCCTTCCCGAACCAAGGGCTCGGCCCCCTGGACCCCCGAACGCCCTCCGGGCGTGTCCTCAATCTCCCCCAGCTACCGCTGGGAGGTGCCCCCTGGACGGGCTGCAATGCAGCCCGTCCGGCGATTGAGGACCGGGGTCCGGGGCGGAGCCCCGGTTACGGGAAGGGGCGGGTAGGGGACGAGCCCCCGGCAGGGCGAACCGACCCGCGCCCCTGGGGGTGTCTTGTCGATCAGGCCGGATCAGCGAGCGGCGTCAGGGGGCACCTCCCAGCGGTAGCTGGGGGAGGCGCTGCGCGCGACGAGCGCGGGGCCGCCCGGCATGATCGGTAAGACACCCCCTAAGCCCACGCCTCCCCATCCGGATACGCATACGCCCGCAGCGCCTCCGGCCGCAGCGCCGAGCTGAAGCCGGGCGCGGTCGGAACCCGGTAGCGCCCACCGGTGACGATCGCCGGATCGAGGAAGTGCTCGTGCAAATGCTCGGTGTATTCGACGGCCCGGTCCCGCCGGGTGCCCGAGACCGCGACGTAGTCGAACATGGCCAGGTGCCGGACCAGTTCGCACAGCCCCACGCCACCCGCGTGCGGCCACACCGGAACCCCGAACTCGGCGGCCAGCAGCAGGATCGCGAGGTTCTCGTTGACTCCGCCGACGCGGCAGGCGTCCAGCTGAAGCACATCGAGCGCACTCGCTTGCAGCAGCTGCTTGAAGATGACCCGATTGGCCGCGTGCTCGCCCGCCGCGACCTTCACGGGTGCGACGGCGCGACGGATCGCGGCCAGCCCGATGATCTCATCCGGGCTGGTGGGTTCCTCGATCCAGTACGGGTCGAACCGGGCCAGCGCCCGGGTGCGCTCGACCGCCTCGCCGACCTCCCAGCGCTGATTGGCGTCGAGCGCCAGCCGGATGTCCGGGCCGATGGCCTCGCGCGCGATCCGGCAGCGCCGGATGTCGTCGGCCGGGGAGGCACCGACCTTGAGCTTGATCTGGGTGAAGCCGTCGGCGACGGCCGCCCGCGCGGTCCGGGCGAGCCGGTCGTCGTCGTAGCCGAGCCAGCCGCAGGAGGTGAGGTACGCCGGGTAGCCCTCGGCCTGCAACCGGGCCTCGCGCCCGGTCTTGCCGGGTGCGGCGCGGCGCAGGATCCGCAGGGCGTCGTCGGGGGTCAGCGCGTCGGAGAGATAGCGGAAGTCGGTGAGCGCGACCAGCTCCTCCGGGGCCATGTCGGACAGCAGCTTCCACAGCGGTTTGCCCGCCCGCTTGGCGGTGAGGTCCCACAGGGCGTTCATCACCGCCGCGACGGCCATGTGGGTGACGCCCTTCTCGGGGCCGAGCCAGCGCAGTTGCCCGTCGTCGGCGAGCCCCCGGTAGACGTCGGCCAGACCGGCGGGCAGGGCGGGCAGCTCGGCGCCGACCAGCCGCGGGCGCAGCGCGTCGATCGCCGCGACCTCGACCTCGTTGCCGCGGCCGATGGTGAAGCAGAAGCCGTGCCCCTCCAGGCCGTCCCCGGCGTCGGTGCGGACGATGACGTACGCGGTCGAGTAGTCCGGGTCGGGGTGGCTGGCGTCCGAGCCGTGGAGCCAGCGTGAGGTGGGGAAGCGGATGTCGTGGGTGTCGAGCGCCGTGATCCGCGTCCTCGTCGCCGTGCGTGCTGCGGTCCCGGTTCGCCGTATCGTCGCCATCGCGCATCACACCCCGTCCCTTCCGGCCCCCTCAGTCGCAGTCTCCGACCCGGGCGATAGAAAGTCCATATACGGGCAAAGCGGGCGCAAGTCGGCCGGATCCCTTCGCCGGACGGCTGGATCATTCGCCGCATCAGAACCCTTGACAACGCTTTGGCGCACGGCTCAGGATCCTCGAGTGAACTTGTCAGACAGCCAGACAGGCGCAGAATCGTTCCCTCGTCGGGTGAGTGCCATGGAGGCGGTCCTCAGCCACCTCCGGGACGCCATCGAGCGCGGCGACTACGCGGTAGGGGACAAACTCCCCTCCGAAGCCGAGCTGTGCCGTCGCCTGGAGGTGAGCCGTCCGGTGCTCCGCGAGGCCCTGCGGGCCTTGCAGACCATGGGGCTCACCGCCTCGCGCACCGGCAAGGGCACCTTCGTCATCTCCAGCGGTCCGGTGGAAGATCCCACCTTCGGCGACTACGCCGCGAGCGACCTGCTGGAGGTGCGGCGGCACATCGAGATCCCCGTCGCGGGGTACGCGGCCCTGCGCCGCTCCGCCGAGGATCTCGACCACCTGTCCCATCTGCTCGACCGGATGGAGCGGGAGACCGACACCACCGCCTGGGTGGCGATGGACACCACATTCCATCTCGCCGTTGCGCAGGCGGCGCAGAACCCGGTCTTCCGCCGGGTCATCGAGGAGATTCGCGACGCCCTGGCACGGCAGTCGGCATTTCTCAATGAACTCGGCGGTCGCCGGGAGCAGTCCAACCGAGAACACCGGGCGATCGTCGAGGCGCTCGCCGACGGGTCCGAACCCGACGCGGTGGCGGCGATGACCCACCACCTCGAACGGGTCGAGACCACCCTGACCTCCATCGTGCGCCCCGCTTCGGCGGACGGCGTGTGATACGTACCAACGGAAGGCGGACAGCAGGCGTGAGCGAGCAGTCCCTCCGGCAGGAAGAACGCCACGACCATGGGCCGGACCAGCCCCAGCACATAGACGCCGGCGACGCCGGTTACAGCAAGTCCCTCAAGGCCCGGCACGTCAACATGATCGCCATCGGCGGTGCCATCGGCACCGGGCTGTTTCTCGGCGCCGGGGGGCGCCTGAAGGACGCCGGGCCCTCGCTGGCCCTGGCGTACGCGCTCTGCGGCGTCTTCGCCTTCCTGGTGGTGAGGGCCCTCGGCGAGCTGGTCCTGCACCGGCCGTCATCGGGCGCGTTCGTCTCCTACGCCCGCGAGTTCCTCGGTGAGAAGGGCGCGTACGTCGCCGGGTGGATGTACTTCCTCAACTGGTCCACCACCGGCATCGCCGACATCACCGCCGTCGCCACGTACACCCACTACTGGGGCATGTTCACCGACATCCCGCAGTGGGTGATCGCGCTGATCGCGCTCGCCGTCGTGCTGGCGGTGAACCTGATCTCCGTGAAGATCTTCGGTGAGCTGGAGTTCTGGTTCGCCATCATCAAGGTCAGCGCCCTCGTCGTCTTCATGGCGATCGGCATCTTCCTGCTGGTCAGCCGCCACCCCGTGGACGGCCACGCCACCGGCCCCAGCCTGATCACCGAGCACGGCGGTCTGTTCCCGCACGGTGCGCTGCCCATGCTGCTGGTCATCCAGGGCGTCGTCTTCGCCTACGCCTCCGTCGAGCTCGTCGGCGTCACCGCGGGCGAGACGCAGAACCCCGAGAAGATCATGCCCAAGGCGATCAACTCCATCATGTGGCGCGTCGCCGTCTTCTACGTCGGCTCCGTGGTGCTGCTCTCCCTGCTGATGCCCGCCGGCGCCTACTCCGCCGATCAGAGCCCCTTCGTCACCGTGCTCTCCAAGCTCGGCGTGCCCGCGGCGGGCGATGTGATGAACCTCGTCGTCCTCACCGCCGCGATGTCCAGCCTCAACTCCGGCCTCTACTCCACCGGCCGGATCCTGCGCTCGATGGCCATGGCGGGCTCCGCGCCCAAGTTCACCGGCGCGATGAGCCGCACCCAGGTGCCCTACGGCGGCATCCTCCTCACCTCGGCCATCTGTGTGCTGGGCGTCGGCCTCAACTACGTCGTGCCCAGCGAGGCGTTCGAGATCGTGCTCAACTTCGCGGCGCTCGGCATCCTCTCCACCTGGGGGATCATCATGATCTGCCACCTCCTCTTCTGGCGCCGCGCCCAGGCCGGCCAGGTCACCCGGCCCGGCTACCGGCTGCCCGGCTCGCCGTACACCGAAATCGTCACCCTCGGCTTCCTCTTCTCCGTCATGGTCCTGATGTGGGCCGACGGCGGACCCAGCCGGCTCACCGTCATGGCGCTCCCGGGCATCGCGCTGGCGCTGGTCATCGGCTGGTTCTGTACCAGGGGCCGGGTGAACGCCCTCCGCGACGAGGCGGCGACCAAGCGGTAGACCGGCCCGGCCTGGGCGGCGCCCCACGCCGCCCAGGCGGACGCACCACCACCACCCCGACGACCGGAGCATCACCACCACCATGAACACCACCACCGGGCAGCACGCCGACGACGCTCGCCACACCCCGGCCGGGCCCCCCGTCATCCGCGCACCCCGCCACGTGCCGCTCGCCCATGTCGTCCGCGCCGGTGTGATCGAGGGCGTGCACCACGGGTCGGCGGTCGTCCTGGCCGCCGACGGCCGGGTCGCGTTCCAGGCCGGTGACATCGACGCGGCGTTCTACCCGAGGTCCGCGCTGAAGCCCGTCCAGGCCGTCGCGCTGCTGCGCGCCGGGCTGCCGCTGGACGGCGCGCTGCTCTCGCTGACCGCCGCCAGCCATTCCGGCCAGGACACCCATCTGGCTGGAGCCCGGCGCATCCTGGAGGAGGCGGGCCTCACCGAGGACGAGCTGCGCAACACCCCCGACCTGCCGTACGGCTCCGCGATGCGCGAAGCGTGGCTGCGGGCCGACCGCAAGGCCACCCGGCTGGCCCAGAACTGCTCCGGCAAGCACGCCGCGATGCTGTACACCGCGAAGCTGCGCGGCTGGTCGCTGGGGGACTACCTCGACCCGGCCCACCCGCTCCAGCAGGTGATCGCCGAGACCGTGGAGGACCTCACCGGCCAGCGCGTCGCCCAGGTGACCGTCGACGGTTGCGGCGCGCCGCTGTTCTCCGTCTCCCCGCTGGGCCTCGCCCGCGCCGCCGCGGCCATCGCCTCGGCCGCCCCGGACACCCCCGAGGGCCGGGTCGCGGACGCCATGCGCACGTACCCCGAGATGGCGTCCGGCGACGACCGGGACGTCGCCCGGCTGATGCGCAAGGTCCCCGGGCTGCTCGCCAAGGACGGCTTCGAGGGCGTGCAGATGGCCGGGCTGTCCGACGGACAGGCCGTCGTCGTCAAGATCGCCGACGGCGCCGACCGCGCCCGGATGCCGGTGACCGCGGCCGCCCTCGCGCACTGCGGCATAGGCGCCGACGTCCTCGGCGAGTTCGCCACCGCCCCGGTCGTCGGCGGCGACACCACGGTCGGCCGCCTGCACGCCACCGACGCGCTCGCCCGGCCCGCCGCCTGATCCGCCCACCCCACCCTCACCCAAGGAACCCTGCACAGCCATGACCGCTGACTCCGGCTACCGCCGCGAACACGACCTGCTCGGCGACCGCGACGTCCCCGCCGACGCGTACTGGGGCGTCCACACGCTGCGGGCCTCCGAGAACTTCCCCATCACCGGCACCTCCATCTCCGCCTACCCGCACCTCATCAACGCCCTCGCGGCCGTCAAGGAGGCCGCGGCCCGCGCCAACGAGGACCTGGGCCTGCTCTCCTCGCTCAAGGCCGACGCCATCGCCGCCGCCTGCCAGGAGATACGCCGCGGCAAACTGCACGACCAGTTCACCGTGGACGTGATCCAGGGCGGCGCCGGGACCTCGACCAACATGAACGCCAACGAGGTCATCGCCAACCGGGCGCTGGAGATC
>NZ_JAIWIH010000063.1:0-27296 GCF_052851135.1 Streptomyces sp. BRA346
CGACCAAGCCCAACGCCTCCTCGACCACACCACCGAACACCCCACCCTCCACCCCACAAACATCGCCCACACCCTCGCCACCACCCGCACCACCTTCGAGCATCACGCCGCCGTCGTCGGTGCCACGCGTGAAGAACTCCTCGCCCAGCTCCACACCCTGGCCCAGGACCCCGTCCTTCCCGCTTCCGCTGCCCGGCCCCGCACCAAGAAGGTCGCCTTCCTCTTCACCGGCCAGGGCGCCCAGCGCGCGGGCATGGGCCGCCAGCTGTACGACGCCTACCCCACCTTCCGCGACGCGTTCGACACGGTCTGCGCCACCCTCGACCGCCACCTCGGCGCCGAACGCCCACTGAAGGACGTCGTCTTCGCGGACGACCCCACCCTCCTGAACCGGACCCGCTACACCCAGCCCGGCCTGTTCGCGCTCCAGACCGCCCTCACCCGGCTCCTCACCGCGGACTTCGGCATCACCCCCAGCCATCTCATCGGCCACTCCATCGGTGAGATCGCCGCCGCCCACCTCGCCGGGATCCTCTCGCTGGACGACGCGTGCCGCCTGGTCGCGGCCCGTGGCACCCTCATGCAGGCGCTGCCTCCCGGTGGCGCCATGATCGCCGTCGAGGCGACCGAGGACGAGGTCACCCCGCACCTCACCGAACGCGTCGGCATCGCCGCCGTCAACGGCCCCCGCTCGGTGGTCGTCTCCGGAGACGAGGCCGATGTCACCGCCCTCGCCGAGGAATTCTCCGGTCAGGGACGGCGCACCCGCCGCCTCACCGTGAGCCACGCCTTCCACTCACCGCATATGGACCCCGTCCTGGACGACTTCCGCCAGGTCGCCGGAACGCTGACGTACGGCGCGCCGCGCATCCCCCTGGTGTCCACCCTGACCGGGGAGGTCGGCGCCGCGTTCGACGCCACGTACTGGACCGAGCACATCCGCAACACCACCCGCTTCCACGACGGCCTCACCACACTCCACGGCCTCGGCGTCACCACCTACCTCGAGATCGGTCCCGACGCCGTGCTCACCGCGCTCACCCGCGAGGCGCTGCCCGAGGCCGCCGCCGTACCGCTGCTGCGCCCCCGCCACCACGAGCCGACCAGCCTGGTCACCGGCCTGGCCCAGGCCCACGCCTGGGGCGTCGCCGTCGGCTGGAAGGGGTTCCTCGCGGGGCACGGCGGCCGAAACGTGCCCCTCCCCACGTACGCCTTCCAGCGCCGCCGCTACTGGCTGGACACCCCCGACCCCGCCGGTTCGCCCGCGGGCCTGGGTCTGGAGCCCGCCTCGCATCCGCTGCTGGCCACGGCCACCGAACTCCCGGACGGCAGCCGCCTGTTCACGGGCCGCGTGACGCTGGCCGACCACGCGTGGCTCGGCGACCACATCGTCATGGGGACCGTCATCCTCCCCGGCACCGCCTTCGTGGAGCTGGCGTTCCACGCCGCCCATACGGTGGGCACCGACGAGATAGCGGAACTCGTCCTGAACGCGCCCGTCACCTTCGGCGCCCAGGGTGCCGCGCTGCTCCAGGTCATCGTCGGGCCCGAGGATCCGTCCACGGGCCGCACCCTGACCATCAGGTCCCGCTCGGAGGAGGACCACTCCTGGACCGAGAACGCCACCGGCCACCTGGGCGCCCCCGTGCCGGTCTCCTGACCGGGCGCACCGTCCGGCGGACGCACCAACAGGGCCGGACACCATCCACGGTGTCCGGCCCTGTTGTGGTGTGGCGCGGTCAGGCGGCGCGGCCCAGACGGAGCGGGGTGAACGGCAGGGCCGAGGCGTGCGGGGTGGCGTCGGTGAGGTAGGCGGCCATGGCGTCGGCGGTGATGGGGGCCAGCTGGATGCCCATGCGGAAGTGGCCGGTGGCCAGGTAGACGTCGGGGACGGCCGTCGGGCCGATGAGCGGGAGTTCGTCGGGTGAGGCGGGGCGCAGGCCCGCGCTGATCTCGGCGAAGCGCAGGGCGCCGACGCCGGGGATGACCTCGGCGGCGCGGGCCAGCAGGCCGCGGGTGCCGTCGGCGGTGACGGTCTCGTCGTACCCGCGCTCCTCGTAGGTGGCGCCGACGACGAGTTCGCCGTCCAGCCGCGGCACCAGGTAGAGCGACCCGCCCTTGGAGAGGGCGCGGGCCGTCACGCCCAGTAGCGGCGGCTCGGAGTGCAGCCGGAGGATCTGGCCCTTGACGGGACGGATCTCCGGGATGGCGTCCTCGGGAAGGCCTCCGATGTGGTGGGTCCAGCAGCCGGCGGCCAGGACGACGCGGTCGAAGGGCACCGCGTCGCCGTTGTCGAGGGTGACGGTGTGGTGCGCGACCCGGATGGCGCGCCTGCGGATGACGGTGCCGCCGAGGGCTTCGATGGCCGTGAGCAGCGCCGCGCTGAGGGTGCGCGGGTCGACGGCGCCGTCGTCGGGTCCCAGCAGGCCGCCGAGGGTGGGGGCGAACGCGGGCTGGAGCTTGGCGCACTCCTCGGGTGTGAGGCGTTCGCTGCGGATGCCGAGCGACGCCCGGAAGGACTCCTGAAAATCCAGGACGCGGAGGGCGTCCTCGTCGAAGGCCGCGTCGAGGACGCCGTCGCGCCGGAATCCGGCGGGGGCGAACTCCTCCAGTTCGGCGACGAAGGACGGGTAGAGGTCGCGGGAGGCCAGGCACAGGCGCAGCAGGTCGTTCACGCCGTCGATCTGCTCGCTGCTCGGCGGGAGCATGCCCGCCGACGCGTGGGATGCCTTGGTGGCCGGGGCCGGGTCGATCACGGTGACGGTGACGCCGTGGCGCAGGGCCCGCCAGGCGGTGGCGAGGCCGATGACGCCCCCGCCGACGACTACGGTGTTCATGATTCGCTCTCCTGGAGAAGTCGCCGCAGGTGGGAGGCGAGCTCTGCGGGCGTCGGATGGTCGAAGGTGAGGGTCGCGGGCAGCCGCAGTCCGGTGGCGGCGGACAGGTGGCGGCTGAGTTCGAGGTTGCCGATGGAGTCCAGGCCGACGGTGTGGAACTCCCGGTCGGGGTCGATGTCGTCGGGGCTGTCGTAGCCGAGGACGGTGGCGGCCGCGTTACGGACGCAGTCCAGCACGGCGCCGTCGTGTTCGGCCTCGGGCAGGTTCGCCAGGCGGGCCCGCAGGGTGTCGGTCGCGGCGGGCCGCGGCGTCGCGGCGGGCGCCAGGTCGGCCAGGACGGGCGGGACGTCCCCGGTGAGGGCCGACTCGTTCAGCCGTACGGGCGCGAGAACGGCCTCGTCCCCGGCGAGGGCGGCGTCGAAGAGGGTCAGGCCCTGGTCGTGGCCGAGCGGGGCGAAGCCGGAGCGCTTGATGCGGGTGAGGTCGGCGGTGGACAGCTCGGAGCCCATGCCGTCCTCGCTCTCCCACAGACCCCAGGCGAGGGAGACACCGCGCAGACCGAGGGTGCGGCGGTGGTGGGCGAGCGCGTCGAGGACGGCGTTGGCGGCGGCGTAGTTGCCCTGTCCCGCGTTGCCGGTGAGCCCGGCGACGGACGAGAACACCACGAACGCGCAGTCCGGGTCGCGGATCAGGTCGTGCAGATGGAGCGCGGCGTCGACCTTGGGGTGCAGGACCGCGTCCAGCCTGCGCGGCGTCAGGGTGTCGACCGTGGCGTCCGCCAGCACGCCCGCGGTGTGGATGACGGCGGAGGGTGCCGGGATGTCCGCGAGGGCACTCTCGAGTGACGCGCGGTCGGCGGTGTCGCAGGCGACGATGTCGACGCGGGCGCCGAGCGCGGTGAGGTCGGCGGCCAGGCCGTCGGCGCCGGGTGCGTCCGGGCCGCGGCGGCTGAGCAGCACCAGGTGGCGGACGGTGTGGCGGGTGACCAGGTGCCGGGCGATCAGACGGCCCAGCGCACCGGTGCCCCCGGTGATGACGACGGTGCCCGTGAGGCTCGTACGGCCCGCAGGTGGCGGGCAGCGGACGAGGCGCGGACGGAACAGGGCGCCGTGGCGCACGGCGAGTTGGGGTTCGCCTGAGGCCACCGCGGCGAGGAGGGCGCGGCCCGAGTCCTCGGGGTCGTCCACGTCGACCAGGACGAAGCGGCCGGGGTGTTCCGACTGGGCGCTGCGCAGCAGCCCCCACACGGCCGCGCCCGGCAGGTCGGACGGGTCCTCCTGGGGGCGGGTCGCGAGGGCGCCGCTGCTGACGAGGACGAGACGGGCGTCGGCCAGGCGTGCGTCGGCCGACCACTCCTGGACGAGCATCAGGGCGCGCTGGGCGGCCGAGCGCACCGGGGAGTCCTGGTCCGTGCAGGAGACCACGACCACGTCGGGTGCGGACGCGCCGTCGCGGAGCGCGGCGTCGAGGGCGGCCAGCGAGGGATAGGAGTCGAACGAGCGGCGGATGGACTTCAGGGCGCCGGTGACGCCGATGTGGTCGGTGCCGAGGAACGCCCAGCGCCGCTGGTCGGCGGCGGCCGGTGACTGCTCGACGGCCTTCCACGCGACGCGCAGGAGCTGGGTGCGCTGCGCCGCGGCGTCGAGCTGGTCGACGGTGACGGGGCGTCGGACGAGGCTCTTGACCGTGACGACCGGTTCGCCGTCGCCGCAGGTGAGGTCCAGGGAAACGCCGCCCTCACCGGGCCGGGTGTGCACGCCGAGACGCCGCGCGCCCGCCTTGTGGAGGCGCACACCGCGCAGGGCGAAGGGCAGGAAGGTGCTGTCGTCGCGGTCGAGGTCCGGTACGAGTGCGGCCTGCAAGGCGGCGTCGAACAGCGCCGGGTGCAGGTGGTAGTCGCCCTCGCCGCCGGACGCGGCGCCGTCGAGCCGGGCCTCCGCGTAGACCTCCTCGCCGTCCGACCACACGGCGCGCAGGCCACGGAAGGCGGGCCCGTACGGGAGGCCGCGGTCGGCGAGACGGCGGTAGATGTGTGCGATGTCGACCTGCCGGGCTTCGTCGGGAAGCTCCGGCCGTTCCGGGGTGCTCATGGTCGCTTCCTCCGCGGGGCCGGACGGGTCAGTTTTCGGGCGGGTTGGTGATGGCGGCGGCGATCTCGCCGTGGCTTTCGCCGCCCTGCTCGTCCCAGTAGCGGCAGCGGCTGCGCAGGATCACCAGGGCGTCGCGCAGATCGGTGGCGTCCCATTCGGCGATGTCGGCGATCTCGATCTCGCCGCGGAAGTGGCGGCCGCTCATGGCGGTGCGGAACGTGCTCTTGAAGTCGGTGATGAACACGTCCGCGAGCTGCCGGGTCCAGAACTGCTCCAGCGTCCACCGGGAGAAGGGTTCGACCAGCGATTCCTTCACCGACTTGGCCATCAGGTAGTAGGCCATCTGGTTGAAGCAGATGTTGAACTCGACCGAGTTGAAGTGTCCGGTGTCGTCGATGTAGCAGGACTCGGGGATCAGGAAGGTGCAGGCGGCGCCGAGCCGTCCGCCGTCGAGGGGGTCGCCCGCAGCCGTGACCGTGGCCGAGGTGAGGTATTCGCACCGCTTGGCCCGGTAGGGGGTGAGGACGCGGTGCAGCAGTTCCTCGTCGGTGGGGTAGACGCGCTGGTCGATGTCGTCGAGCAACCGGGTCATGTCGGATCTCCTGATCGTTGCGCGGTGCGGAGGAGTTCGGCCAGGCTCATGTTCTGGATGGCCGCGGTGCGGTCCTCCATGTCCTGTGCGCCCTGGCCCGGCTCCGCCTCCGGGGTGGATTCCGGGGTGGATTCCGGCTCGCTCAGGCCCAGTTCGTCCAGCAGGTGGCGGGTGAGGACGAGCGCGGTCGGGTGGTCGAAGACGAGCGTCGCGGACAGGCGTTCCCCGACGGCCTCGCCGAGGGCGTTGCGGAACCGCACGGCGGCGAGGGAGTCGAAGCCCATGTCGCGGAACGACCGGTCGGCGTCGACCTCGTCGGCGTCGGCGAAGCCGAGGGTGGCGGCGGCCTGGGTGCGGACGACGTCGAGCAGCGCCTGTTCCCGGCGGGCGGGCGTCAGCCGGGCCAGCCGGTCGCGCAGGTTCTCGGCGGGTTCGGTGACGCACGCGGAGGGGTCGACGGCGCGGCGGGCCGGGCCGCGTACCAGGTCACGCATCAGATACGGCACGTCGGAGCGGCGCTGCCCGGTCAGATCGAGCCGTACGGGCGCCAGGAACGCCCGGTCGAGCGACCCGGCGGCGTCCAGCAGCGCCATGCCCTCGTCGGAGGCGATGGGCAGGACGCCGTCGCGGCGCATGTCCGCCAGGTCGGCGGTGTCCAGCGCGCCGGTCATGCCGCTGGCCTCCTCCCACAGCCCCCAGGCCAGCGACTGTGCGGGAAGCCCGCGGGCGCGGCGGTGTGCGGCGAGGCCGTCGAGGAAGGTGTTGGCGGCGGCGTAGTTGCCCTGTCCGGCGCCTCCGGTGACGCCCGCGGCGGACGAGAACAGCACGAACGCCGAGAGGTCCTGGCCTGCGGTGAGTTCATGGAGGTTGAGCGCCGCGTCGACCTTGGGGCGCAGCACCGTGGCCATCTTCTCCGGTGTCAGCGAGGAGATGATCCCGTCGTCGAGGACGCCCGCGGTGTGCACGACTCCGGCGAGGGTACGGCCCGCCAGCACGGCCGCCAGCCCGTCGCGGTCGGCGGCGTCGCAGGCGGCCACCTCGACGCGGGCACCGAGCGCGGTGAGGTCGGCGGCCAGAGCGTCGGCGCCGGGTGCGGCGGGGCCGCGGCGGCTGGTGAGCAGCAGGTCGGTGACGCCGTGGGCGGTGACCAGGTGGCGGGCGACCAGAGCGCCCAGGGTGCCGGTGCCGCCGGTGATCAGCACGGTGCCGGGCCGGTCGCCGAAGGCGGTGGCGGGGGCGCCCTGTTGGTCGGCGGCGGCCACGCGGGTCAGACGTGGCCGGTGGAGGGTGCCGGAGCGCAGGGCGAGCTGCGCTTCGCCGGTGGCCACCGCCGCGCCGAGATCGGTGTCCGAGGTGTCGGAGGGGCCGGTGGAGTCGGAGGGGTCGAGGTCGAGGAGGACGATGCGGCCCGGGTTCTCCGTCTGGGCGCTGCGGACCAGCCCCCAGACCGCGGCCCCGGCGAGATCGGTGACGTCCTCGCCGTCCACCGACACGGCGCCCCGGGTGACGACCACCAGCGTGACGTCGTCGTCCCGGTCCTCCTCCGGCCAGGACCGGAGGACGTCCAGCGCCGCCGCGGTCTCGGTGTGCACGGCCTCGGCGGTCGTGCCGCCCGCGCAGCGGTGCACGACCGTCCGGGCAGGGGCGGACTCGCCCAACACGGCGGGCATCCAGGTGAGTTCGTACAGCGCGTCGTGGGAGGCGCCCGGCTGGTGGCCGGTGGCCATCGGGCGCAGGACGAGCGAATCGACGCACGCGACGGCGCGGCCCGCGGTGTCGGTGAGGCGCAGCGCCACCTCGTCCTCGCCCAGCCGGGTCATCCGCAGCCGGAGCGCGGCCGCTCCCGAGGCATGAAGGTCGATCCGCGTCCAGGCGAAGGGGAGCGTGACCCGCCCGTCATCGGTGGCGAGCAGGGCGGTGGCGTGCAACGCGGCGTCGAGCGCGGCCGGGTGCAGCCCGAACCGCGTGGCCTCGGCGGCGGCCTGCTCGGGCAGCGCGATGTCCGCGTACACCTCGTCGCCGGACCGCCAGGCGGCGCGCATGCCCTGGAACGTGGGCCCGTAGACGGGGCCGTCGGCGGAGGTCGGCTCGTAGAAGCCGGTGAGGTCGACGGGTTCGGCGCCCGGTGGCGGCCACGGCGCGGGGTCGGGCGCCGGTTCCGGTGCGGCGTCGGTGAGCGTGCCCTGCGCGTGGCGGGTCCAGGCGGTGTCGGCGGGGGCGTCGTCGGGCCGGGAGTGGATCGACACGGTGCGCAGGTCGGCGCCGACGACGACCTGGATCGCCACGCCACCGCTCGCCGGGAGGGCGAGGGGCGTCTCGATCGTCAGCTCCTCCACGCGTCCCCGGCCCACCTCGTCACCGGCGCGGACGGCCAGTTCGACGAAGCCGGAGCCGGGGAAGAGGACGGTGTCGCCGACGGCGTGGTCGGTGAGCCACGGCTGTGCGGAGCGCGACAGCCGCCCGGTGAGCAGCACTCCCCCGGCCCCGGCCACCGGCACCGCCGCGCCCAGCAGCGGGTGGTCGGCGGGCAGCTGGCCGACGCCGCGTGCGTCGCCGGTGTGGTCGGCCTGCGGGGGCAGCCAGTAGCGCTTGCGCTGGAAGGGGTAGGTGGGCAGGTCGACGCGGCGGGCTCCGGTTCCGGCGAACTGGGTCTCCCAGTCGACGGTGGCGCCGCGTACGTATGCCTCGGCCAGCGAGGTGAGGAACTCGCGCGGGCCCCCCGCGTCGCGGCGCAGGGTGCCGACGAGGGTGGCGGGCACCCCGGCCGATTCGGCGGTCTCGCCGAGCCCGGCCAGCAGGCCCGGGTGCGGACTGGCCTCCACGAAGATCTCGAAGCCGTCGGCGAGCAGCGCCCGCGTCGTCTCCTCGAAGCGGACGGTCTGCCGCAGGTTGGTGTACCAGTACGCGGCGTCCAGTCCCGCGGTGTCCAGCTGACCCGCGGTGACGGTGGAGTAGAACGGGACGTCCGAGGTGCGCGGGGTCAGTCCGGTCAGCTCGCTGAGCAGCCGGTCGCGGATCTCCTCCACGAACACCGAGTGGGACGCGTAGTCCACGCGGATGCGGCGGGTCTGGACGCCCTCGGCGTCCATCCGCTCCCGCAGCTCGTCCAGGGCCTGCGGATCGCCGCACACGACGACGGAGCCGGGCCCGTTGATGACGGCGAGCTGGAGGCGGCCGTCCCAGTCGGCCAGGTGCCCGGACGTACGGTCGGCGGACAGGGCCACCGACATCATGCCGCCCCGGCCCGCCAGGTCCTGGCGGATGACGCGGCTGCGCAGGGCGACCACGCGCGCGCCGTCCTCCAGCGACAGCGCACCGGCGACGCAGGCGGCGGCGATCTCGCCCTGGGAGTGGCCGACGACGGCGGCCGGTTCGACGCCCGCGGCGCGCCATGCCTCGGCCAGCGACACCATCACCGCCCACAGCGCGGGCTGTATGACGTCGACGGCCTCCAGGGGCGGTGCGCCGGGCGCGCCGTGCAGCACGTCGAGCAGGTCCCACTCGACGTACGGTTCCAGGGCCTTGGCGCATTCCCCGATGCGGGTCGCGAAGGCCGGTGAGTGCTCCAGCAGTCCGACGCCCATGCCGGGCCACTGCGAGCCCTGCCCGGGGAAGACGAACACGGCGCGCGGGTCGCCGCGCCGCACGCCCTGGACGACGGAGGCGGGTGTCTTCCCGGCCGCCAGCGCGTCGAGCCCGGCGAGCAGTCCGTCGCGGTCGCCGTCCACGATCACGGCCCGGTGCTCCAGGGCGGCGCGGCCACGGGCGAGCGAGGCGGCCACATCATGGTGGTCGATGTCGCCGTGGTCGCGCAGGTGGGCGGCGATCCGTGCCGCCTGGGCGCGCAGCGCCTCGGCGGTGGCCGCCGACACGGTCAGCGGCACGGCCGGGGGCCGCTCGCCGCGCGGTTCGCGCGGGCCGGGCGGCGGCGCCTCCTCCAGCACCACATGGGCGTTGGTGCCGCTGACGCCGAACGAGGACACCGCGGCGCGCCGCGGGCGGCCGGCCACCTGCCACTCCCGCGCCTCGGTGAGGAGTTCGACGGCTCCCTCGGTCCAGTCGATGTGTGGGGAGGGGGTGTCGGCGTGCAGGGTGCGGGGCAGGACCCCGTGCCGCATCGCCATCACCATCTTGATCACACCGGCGACCCCGGCGGCGGCCTGGGTGTGCCCCAGGTTGGACTTGACCGACCCCAGCCACAGCGGTGCGCCGTCCGCGCCCCGCTCCTGCCCGTACGTGGCCATCAGGGCCTGGGCCTCGATCGGGTCGCCGAGGGTGGTGCCGGTGCCGTGGCCCTCGACGGCGTCGATGTCGGCGGGGGTCAGGCCCGCGGAGGCCACGGCCTGCCGTATCACCCGCGCTTGCGCGGGGCCGTTGGGCGCGGACAGGCCGTTGGACGCGCCGTCCTGGTTGACGGCGGAGCCGCGGACCACCGCGAGCACCGGGTGTCCGGCGCGGCGCGCGTCCGAGAGGCGTTCCAGCAGCAGCAGTCCGGCGCCCTCGCCCCAGCCGGTGCCGTCGGCGGACGCGCCGTACGCCTTGCAGCGGCCGTCGGCGGCGAGTCCCCGCTGGAGGCTCATCCCGATGAACGTCTCGGGCGTGGCCATCACGGTGACGCCGCCGGCCAGCGCGAGCATGCACTCGCCCTGCCGTAGGGCCTGCATCGCCCAGTGCATCGCCACCAGGGAGGACGAGCAGGCGGTGTCGATGGTGACGGCCGGGCCCTGGAGTCCGAGGGTGTACGCGATGCGGCCGGACGCGACGCTGCCGAGGCCGCCGCCCGCGGTGAAGCCCGCGAGGTCTTCGGGTACGGAGCCGGAGGGCGGCGCCCAGTCGTGGTACATGACCCCGGCGAACACACCGGTGGCGCTGCCCTTCAGGGAGTGCGGGTCGATGCCGCCGCGCTCCAGCGTCTCCCACGCGGTTTCCAGCAGCAGGCGGTGCTGCGGGTCCATCGCCTGGGCCTCCTTCGGGCTGATGCCGAAGAACGCGGGGTCGAACTCGGCGGCGTCGTAGAGGAAGCCGCCCTCGCGGGTGGAGGTGGTGCCGTGTCTGCCGGGCTCGGGGTGGTAGATCTCGTCGATGTTCCAGCCCCGGTCCTCGGGGAACCCGGCGATCGCGTCGGTGCCGTCGGCGACGAGCCGCCACAGCTCCTCGGGGGAGGTGACGCCGCCGGGGTAGCGGCAGGCCATCGCCACGATCGCGATGGGCTCGTCCGCCGCGGCCCGTACGGTGGTCCGCGCCGGGGCGGTGGCGGGTGCGGCGCCGCGCACCTTGTCGAGCACGTGGTCGGCCAGGGCGCTCGGGGTCGGATGGTCGAAGATCAGGGTGGAGGTGAGCCGGAGCCCGGTGGCCTCGCCGAGCGCGTTGCGCAGCTCGACGGCGGCCAGGGAGTCGAAGCCCAGCTCGGTGAAGGCGCGTCGGGGGTCGATGGCGGTGCCGCTGTCGTGGCCGAGGACGACGGCGATCTGCGCGCGGACCAGGTCGAGGACGATGCGGGCCCGCTCGGCGTCGGGTTTCCCGGCCAGCCGGTCGGCCAGCGCCCCGTTGGGCGCGCCCGCGACCGTGGTGGCGGCGGCGCGCCGGGCGGGGGTGCGGACCAAGCCGCGCAGCATCGGCGGGATGCCGTCGGGGCGGGTCCGGAGCGCGGGGACGTCGAGGCGCAGCGGCACCAGGGCCGGTGCGCCGGAGGCCAGGGCCTGGTCGAAGAGGGCGAGGTTCTCCTCGGAGCCGAGGGCGGGAAGCCCGGACCGTGCGGCGCGGCGGAGGGTCACCTCGTCCAGGCGGGCGCCCATGCCCGCGTCGCCCGCCCACAGGTTCCACGCCAGGGACGTGGCCGGGAGGCCCTGGGCGGCCCGGTGTTCGGCGAGCGCGTCGAGGAAGGCGTTGGCGGCGGCGTAGTTGCCCTGCCCGGCGGACTCCAGGGTCCCGGCCGCGGACGAGAACAGCACGAACGCGGCCAGCGGACGGTCCCGGGTCAGCTCGTGCAGATGCCACGCCCCGTCCGCCTTGCCGTGGAAGACGGTGCTGACCTGCTCGGGGGTGAGCGATCCGGCCAGCCCGTCGTCGATGACTCCGGCGGTGTGGACGACGGCGGTCAGCGGATGCTCGTCGGGGATCGCCTCCAGCAGCGCCGCCAGGGCGGCGCGGTCGGCCACATCGCACGCGGCCACGGTGACCTGGGCGTCCAACTCTCGTAGCTCGGTGGCGAGTTCGGCGGCCCCGGGGCCGTCCGGGCCGCGCCGCCCGGTGAGCAGCAGGTGCTTCACCCCGTACCGGCGGACGAGGTGGCGGGCGACCAGGCCGCCAAGACCTCCGGTGCCGCCGGTGATCAGCACCGTGCCGCCCAGGTCCCAGGCGACGGGGCACGGGGCGTCCGGCAGGGGCGTACGTACCAGGCGCGGTACGAGCAACGTGCCGTCGCGCAGGGCGAGTTGGGGCTCCCCGGAAGCCAGGGCGGCGCGTATCTCGCGTTCGGGTACGTCGCGGTCGGTGCCGACGAGGACGAACCGCCCGGGGTTCTCGGCCTGGGCGGAGCGCACCAGTGCCCACAGGGGCGCGAGCGTCAGGTCGCCCGGTGCCTCGCGGGTGACGATCGCCAGCCGGGTGTCGTCGCGCAGCGCGTCCTCGATGAGCTTCAGGGCGTACAGCGTGGCTTCCCGCGCGGCCTCGGCGGGGGCGCCGGGGAAGGTGGCGGGCACGTGCGCCAGGTGGAATTCCCCGGCCGCGGCGTCCGGCTCCGGAGGGGCCTGGATCTCGGTCCATTCGACGCGCAGCAGCGCGCCGTCCCGCGCCGCGGACAGCACCCCGTTCAGCGGCACGGGCCGCTGGACGAGCGACCGGACGGTGGCCACGGGGGCGCCGGTGGTGTCGGCCAGCTCGACCGCGACCTCGTCCGCTGCGGTGCGGAGCAGGTGGACGCGGACGGCGGTGGCGCCGGCGGCGTGCAGTTCGAGGCCGAGCCAGGCGAACGGGAGCCGCACCTGGCCGTCGTCCTCCGGCCCCTCGGCGGCGTGCAGGCTGGCGTCCAGCAGCGCCGGGTGCAGCCCGAACCGGTCGGCCCCCGCTTCGTCGAGGGTGACTTCGGCGAACACCTCGTCCCCGCGGCGCCACGCGGCGCGCACGCCCTGGAACGCGGGCCCGTAGCCGTACCCCTGCGCGGCCTGGCGCTCGTAGAGGCCGTCGACGTCGATGGGTTCGGCGTCGGCCGGTGGCCACTGGGCGAACGCGGCGCCGTCGGCGGCCGGGCCCCCGCCGTGTTCGGCCAGCACACCGCTGGCGTGCCGGGTCCAGCTCTCCTCGCTGCGCGCGGGGCGCGAGTAGATCTCGACGGTACGGCGGCCCGCCGCGTCGGGGGCGCCGACGACGACCTGGACCTCCGCCGCCGCGTCCCCGGTCAGCGACAGCGGCGTCTCCAGGGTGAGTTCCTCCACCACGCCGCAGCCCGCCTCGTCCCCGGCGCGCACGGCCAGCTCGACCAGGGCGGTGCCGGGGACGAGGACGACACCGGCGATGACGTGTTCGGCCAGCCAGGGCTGCGACCGGGTGGACAGCAGGCCCGTCAGGACCAGCCCGTCGACGCCCGCGAGGCTGACCGCGGTGTCCAGCAGCGGATGCCCGATGGTGCCCGGGCCGCTCCCGGCGTCCAGCCAGTACCGCTTGCGCTGGAACGCGTAGGTGGGCAGGGCGGTCCGGCGGGCGCCGCGGCCCGCGAAGAAGCGGTCCCAGTCGACGGCGGCGCCGTGGGCGTGCGCCGTACCGAGCGCGGTGACGGCCTGGCGCTCCTCGTCGTGCCCGTCGCGCAGCAGCGCGGCGAACGCGGTGTCGGGGCCGCCGTCGGCGAGGCAGTCGCGCCCCATCGCCGACAGCACGGCGTCGGGGCCGAGCTCCAGGTAGGTGGTGACACCGTTCGCCTCCAACCGGTGCATGCCGTCGGCGAACCGCACGGGCTCGCGCACGTGGCGCACCCAGTAGTCGGCGTCGAACGCGGTGCCGACCTCCCCGGTCAGGGTGGACACCAGGGGGATGCGGGGCGGCGCGTACGTCAGGGTCTCGGCGACCCGGCGGAAGTCGTCCAGCATCGGGTCCATCAGCGGCGAGTGGAACGCGTGCGAGACGCGCAGCCGCCGCGTCTTGCGGCCCTGCTCGGCGAAGCGGGCGGCCACGGCGAGGACGGCGTCGGCCTCGCCGGACAGCACCACCGCGGACGGGCCGTTGACGGCGGCGAGGCCCACCCGCTCGGTCAGATACGGGACCACCTCCGCCTCGTCCGCCTGGACGGCCACCATCGCGCCGCCGCCGGGAAGTTCGTCCATCAGCGTGCCGCGCGCCCCGACCAGCAGGGCCGCGTCCGCCAGCGTCATGACCCCGGCGGCGTGCGCGGCGGCGATCTCGCCGATGGAGTGTCCGGCGACGAGTCCGGGGGTGACGCCCCACGATTCCAGCAGCCGGAACAGGGCGGTCTCGACGGCGAAGAGCGCGGCCTGCGCGTACCGGGTGTGGTGGAGGAGTTCGGCCCGCGGCGAGCCGGGCTCGGCGAACAGCACCTCGCCCAGGGGTTCGTCGAGGTGGAGGTCGAGGTGGTCGGCGGCCTCCTGGAGGGCCTGCGCGAACGCCGGGAAGGCCCGCACCAGTTCGCGTCCCATGCCGACGCGCTGGCTGCCCTGCCCGGTGAACAGGAACGCGGTCCGGCCCGTCGCCCGTGTCGTTCCGGTGAGCAGCCCGGGCGCGGTCGTGCCTTCGGCGAGGGCGGTCAGGGCGCGGCGCAGCTGGTCACGGTCGGTGGCGACGACGGTGGCGCGGTGGCGCAGCGCGGCGCGGGTGGTGGCGGCCGAGTACGCGAGGTCCAGCGGTGATGTCCCGTCCACGACCGTCAGGAGCCGGGTGGCCTGGGCGCGCAGGGCGTCCTCTCCCTGGGCGGACAGGACGACGGGGACGGGGCGGTCGGCCCCGGGGGGCTCGGTGTCCTCGGCGGTTTCAGCCGGTGGCTCTTCGATGATGACGTGGGCGTTGGTGCCGCTCGCGCCGAACGAGGAGATCCCGGCCCGGCGCGGGGTGTCCGCGGCCTCCCACGGGACGGGCTCGGTGAGGAGCCGGACGGTGCCGTCCGACCAGTCGACGTGCGGGGTCGGCTCGTCCACGTGCAGGGTGCGCGGCAGCGTACGGTTCCGCATCGCCTGGACCATCTTGATGACCCCGGCGGCACCCGCCGCGGCTCCGGTGTGCCCGATGTTGGACTTCACCGACCCCAGCCACAGGGGGTGGTCGGGTGAGCGTCCGCCTCCGTAGGCGGCGACCAGGGCCTGGCCTTCGATGGGGTCGCCGAGGGTGGTGCCGGTGCCGTGCGCCTCGACGGCGTCGACCTCGTCGGGTGCGAGGCCCGCGTCGGCGAGCGCCTGGCGGATGACGCGCTGCTGGGCGAGGCCGTTGGGCGCGGCGAGGCCGTTGCTCGCGCCGTCCTGGTTGATGGCGGTGCCGCGGATCACGGCCAGCACCGGGTGTCCGTCGCGCAGCGCGTCCGTGAGGCGGGCCAGGACGAACACGCCCGCGCCCTCGGCGAAGGAGGTGCCGTCCGCGCCCGCGCCGAACGCCTTGATGCGTCCGTCCGGGGCCAGCCCGCGCTGACGGCTGAACGTGGTGAACGTACCGGGGCTGGAGATGACGGTGACGCCGCCCGCCAGCGCCAGCCCGCACTCCCCGCGCTGGAGGGAGCGCACGGCCAGGTGGAGGGCGGTGAGCGAGCCCGAGCATGCGGTGTCGACGGTGAGCGTGGGCCCTTCGAGGCCGAGCGTGTAGGCCACGCGGCCGGACACGACGCTGGGCAGGCTGCCGCCCAGCACATAGCCGTCGAGGCCGTCCGGCGCCTCGTGGGTACGGGGCCCGTACTCGTGCGGCTCCACGCCGATGAACACGCCCGACGCGGTGCCGCGCAGCCGCCCCGGATCGATGCCCGCGCGCTCCAGCGCCTCCCAGGAGGTCTCCAGCAGCAGCCGCTGCTGGGGGTCCATGGCGAGCGCCTCTTTGGGGTTGATCTGGAAGAAGTCCGCGTCGAAGTCGGCGGCGTCCGGCAGGAATCCGCCGCGCCGCACATAGCTGGTGCCGGTGGCGGACGGGTCCGGGTCGTAGAGCCGGCCGAGGTCCCAGCCGCGGTCGGCGGGGAAGTCGGCGAGCACGTGGGTGCCGTCGGCCAGGATCCGCCACAGGTCCTCGGGCGAGGTCACCCCGCCGGGGTAGCGGCAGCCGATGCCGACGATGGCGATCGGCTCGTCGGACACCGCGGGCGCGGCGGGTGCCGCGGGCTCGTGGTGGCGTTCCGGCTCGGCGGTGCCGTGCACCACGGCCACCAGGTGGCGGGCGAGGGCGGCGGGCGTCGGGTGGTCGAACCCGATGGTGACGGGCAGTTCCACCCCCAGTTCGGCGGTGAGCCGCCGGTGCAGCTGGACCAGGCCGAGCGAGTCCAGGCCCTCCGCCAGGAACGGGCGGTCGGCCGCCACGTCGGTGGGCCCGTCCCCGTAGGCGTCGGGGTCGGCGGCCCGCAGCACGGCAGCGGCCTGCGCCAGCACCAGTTCCAGCATCGCGGCCTGTGACTGCTCGGTCATGTGCATACTCCGCAACGAAGAAGAGGCAGGAAGGCGATCGGGAGATCAGGGCGGTCAGGGGCGGTCAGGTCGCCGCGAGGGCGGTCAGGGCGGCGCGGTCGACCTTGCCGTTGACGGTCAGCGGGAACGCGTCCACCACGTGCACGCCCTGCGGGATCATGTAGCCGGGCAGGGCGGCGCGGCAGAACGCGACCACTTCCTTGGCGTCCGGCGCGGGGCCGCCGGTCGCGCGGGTGACGAACGCGTGCAGCACCGGGTCGCCGTCCGCGCGCGGCACGAGCATCGCGACCGCGCCGGTGACGCCGGTGAACTGGCCGATGCGGCGCTCCACCTCGCCCAGTTCCACGCGGTTGCCGCGGATCTGCACCTGGGAGTCGGCGCGGCCGTGGAAGTACAGCTCGCCGTCGGCTCCCATGGTGGCCAGGTCGCCGGTCTTGAACACCCGCTGCCCCGACCTGGGGTCGAGCGGGTCGGGGACGACGACGGCGCGGGTGGCCTCCGGGTCGTTCCAGTACCCGGAGAACAGCGACGGGCTGCGCAGATAGATCTCGCCGAGCACGCCGGGCTCGTCCACGGGACGGCCGTCGGGTCCGATGAGCATCATCTCCGCACCCGCCACCGCGTAGCCGATCGACAGGCGTTCGGTGCCGGGCGGCAGCGGGTTGGGCACTTCGGTGATGGACGCGGCCATCGTCTCGGTGGCGCCGTAGCCGTTGGTGAAGCGCACCTTCGGCAGCAGCTCCTGGAGGGCGCGCAGCTCCTCCAGGGGGAAGTCCTCCCCGGAGAACGCGATGCGCCGCAGCACGCCCTGCTCGCCCAGCTCGGCCAGCAGGTCCGGCTCGTGGCGCAGCACCGGACGCCACGCCGAGGGGACGGCGTCGACCTGGGTGGTCCCGGTGTCGCGCAGGAACGACAGGAAGCGGCGCGGCCAGTTGAGCCGGTCGCGCGGTACGGGCACCAGCGCGGCGCCGTGGCTGAGGGCGAACCCGATGTCGAACAGCGCGAAGTCGAACTGGAGCGGCGCGGTGCCCGCCACCCGGTCCTCGGACGTGATCAGCTCGGCGGCCTCCGCGCCGCGCAGGAACGCGATGACCCCGCGGTGGCTCATGACCACGCCCTTGGGCCGGCCCGTCGTCCCCGAGGTGAAGGTGATGTACGCGGTGTCGAGGGGCGTGACCGCGCGGCGGCGGCGGACGCGCGGCGCGGGCGGCCGCTCCACGGTGAGTCCGTCCGGACCGAACCGGGCGGTGCCGACCGTCTCGGGGATGCCGGTGCGCTGTCCGCGCGCGGACTGGAGGTACAGCGCGGGCTCGGCGCTGTCGATGATCGTCAGGAGTCGTTCGTCCGGGGTCTCGGGGCTGACCGGGGTGAACGGCAGCCCCAGCGTGGCGCAGGCGAGCAGGGTGGCGATGGCGTCCGCGTCGGTGTCGGACTCCAGGACGACGCGGTCGCCGACGTCGAGGCCGAGCGCGTCGAGCGTCTCGGCGCAGCGGTCGGTGCGGTCCTGGAGTTCGCCGTACGTGACGGTCTCCAGGCCGCCGTCCGCCGCGGCCTGGATCACGGCGGGCCGGTCGGGGTCCTTCCGGGCTGCGGCCAGCAGATAGGTCCGCAGGTTGTCCACCGATGCGTGCGCCCGGGCGGGACGCGCTCCATTCGGGCTCATGCGCCACCCTTCCGATTCGGGCCTTCTCAGCAAATGCCAGGCTGTTTCTAACAGGGTGCTTTTACGGCCCACAAGAACTCTCGCCCACCCACCCCTGAACTAGGGGGCGTTAGGGGTTATGCCGGTACCGGGGGCCCACAAGACTGACCGGAAACAATAGATCGTACTTTTGGGCTTTCAGAATGCACACGCGACGAGCGCGACAAAAGGGAGAGCGAGAATATGTCGGCGATTGTCTTTCCTGGAATCGGCCCGACGCGGTTCGCCGACTCGGCGCGGTTCCTGGCCGTCCATCCGGTGGCGCGCCGGCTCGTCGCCGAGGCGGACCGGGCCCTGGGCTATTCGCTGATCGACCGGTACCGGGAGGCCGAGGCCCGCGGCGACCAGGGCGCGTTCCCCGAACCGGCCCGGGTCGCCTTCCTGGTCTCCTGTCTGGCGCTGGCCGAATGGACGGTCGCCGAGCACGGGGTGACGCCGGTGGCGTGCGCCGGGGCCAGCTTCGGTGGCACGGCGGCGGCGGTGTTCGCCGGGGCGCTGCCGTTCGCCGAGGCCGTGGCGATGACCGCGGAGCAGGGCCGCCTGGTGGACGCGTACTTCGCGCGCGAGCACCGCGACCTCGTCGCTCAGTCCTTCGCCCGCGTCCCGCCCGAGCAGCTGGCCGAGATCCGCGCCGAGCTGGACGCGCGCGGCGAGTGGAACGAGGTGGCCTGCCACGTCGACCGCGACTTCCACATGCTGTCGGTGCGCGAGGAGATGGTGGACTGGCTTCAGCGGCGGCTCAAGGCGGTGGGCGGTCTGCCGCTGTACGTCATGCGGCCGCCGATGCACTCGGCCGTGTTCGGCGCGCTGCGGGAGGAGATCGAGGCGGAGGTCGCCGCGGCCGTCCCGTTCCGCGACCCCGAGATCCCCGTGGTGTCCGACCACGACGGGTCGCTGGTGCGGACGGGCGCGGGGGTGCGGACGCTGCTGCTGGACGCGGTGACCCGCACGGTGCGCTGGCCGTCCGTCGTCGAGACCCTCAAGGGGCTGGACGCCCGGCGGGTGTACGTCACCGGGCAGGACGGGCTGTGGGGCCGGGTGGCGGTCATGACCGAGGCGTTCGAGGTGGTGGCGGTGCGGCCGGAGACGGCCATGCGACCGCGCCGACGCAGCGCGATCGCATAAGCGGACGGAACGGCAGCGGACGGAAGGCGGGTCAGCGCATGGCCGCCAGGGCTTTCCACAGCGTCTCGGGGGTGGCGAAGTTGTCGTCGTTGAGCGCGTCGTCGACGAAACGGACCCCGTACATGTCCTCCAGCGAGGACAGCAGCGAGACCATTCCCATGGAATCGAGGCCGAAGTCACGCAGGCTCAGGTCCGCGGTGAGTTCATCCCCCGATTCCAGCAAAGGAAGGTGTTTGCGGAGCAGTTCCCCGAAAGACTCGTCCCACATGCGCGCTCCCCTGTTTTTCCCGGCCCTTGCCGAATAGTCGACTGCCGAATAGTCGGCGTCGCGGCCAACCTAAGCCCTGCGTCCCGCGGGCCGTCACCCCTATCCACCCCTTTTCTCTTCCCGGAGGAAGGAAATGATCGAGACACCGGTCCCCGGACACGGTCTGCACGAACGGTTTCTGCGCGGTCTGGCGCTGTCGCCCGGCCGCGCCGCGATCCGCGTGGACGACGAGATCCTGACGTACGAGGCGATGCACGAACTGGCGCTGCGCCGGGCGGGGGCGCTGCGGGCTCGGGCCCCGCAGGGCCAACACACCGTCGCCGTCCTGGCGGACAAGAGCCTGACCGCGTACGTGGGCATCCTGGCGGCGCTGTACTCGGGCGCCACCATCGTGCCGCTCAATCCGCGGTTCCCCGCCGAGCGCACCCGTCGCATGCTCACCGCGGCGCGCGTCTCGACGGTCATCGCCGACCCCGTCGGCCGGGCCGCGCTCGCCGAAACCGAACGGGACGACCTGCCCGTCCTGGACGAGGCCGCCACCGCTCCCCCGCTGGACGCGCCGGTGGCCGTCCGGCCGTCCGACATCGCGTACGTCCTGTTCACCTCGGGATCGACGGGCCGCCCCAAGGGCGTGCCGATGACCCACGGCGCCAACGACCACTACTTCACCCTGCTGGACCGGCGGTACGACTTCGGGCCCGCCGATGTGTTCTGCCAGAACGTGGGCCTCAACTTCGACTGCGCGATGTTCGAGCTGTTCTGCGCCTGGGGCCGCGGCGCCCCGGTGCACGCCATTCCGCCCGCGGCCCACCGGGACTTGCCGGGGTTCCTCGCCGAGCGGCGGATGACCGTCTGGTTCTCCACCCCGAGCGGCACGTCGTTCATCCGCCGGATGGGCGGGCTGGCGCCCGGGGCCATGCCCACGCTGCGGTGGAGCTTCTTCGCGGGCGAGGCGCTGCTGTGCGACGACGCCGCCGCCTGGCAGGCCGCCGCGCCGAACTCGCGGATCGAGAACCTCTACGGGCCGACCGAGCTGACCGTCACCATCACCGGCCACCGCTGGTCACCGGACACCTCACCGAGCCGGGCGGTGAACGGCGTCGTCCCGATCGGCGCGGTGCACCCCGGCCATGACCATCTGCTGCTCGACGGGGACACCGAGTCCCCGGTCGAGGGCGAACTGTGCATCACCGGGCCGCAGATGACCCCCGGCTATCTGGACCCCGAGGACGACGAGGGCCGGTTCCTGGAGCGCGACGGCCGCCGCTGGTACCGGACGGGCGACCGGGTGCGGCGGCTGGACGACGGCGAGCTGGCGTACCTCGGCCGCCTGGACACCCAGGTGCAGATCCAGGGCTTCCGGGTCGAACTGGCCGAGGTGGACCATGTCGTACGGCGGTGTGCGGGCGTACAGAACGCCGCCACCGTGACCCGCCCGGCGCCGGGCGGCGGGCTGGAACTCGTCCTCTACTACACCGGCGACCGGGTGCACCCGGTGGCGCTGCGCCGCGAGCTGTCCGCGCATCTGCCCGAGCCGATGGTGCCCAAGGTGTTCCGGCACGTGGCGGAGTTCCCGCTGAACGCCAACCACAAGGTCGACCGGGGGCTGCTGGCCCGCGAGGCGGCCGCGCTGTCGGACGGCCGGTCGTAAGTCAGACGGCCATCCCCGACCCGAAGCGGCGGGCGTCCTCCACGACCGTCCGCAGCGCCTCGGCGAGCGACGCGCCCGTCGAGGCGTGCTCGGGGTCGATCACCCACTGCATCATCACGCCGCTGAGCAGCGCGTGGTAGAACTGCCCGACCGCGGCCCGGGTGTGCGGGGGCAACTCCTCGCCGCCCAGCAGGAGTTCGACCAGGCCCTTCTGGGCCTGCTGCTGTGCGTCGACGATGAAGCTGCGGACCTCGGGCACGTGCTCGATCTGGGAGATCGCCTCGAACTGGGCGGCCCACACCGGGCGGTGGCGCTCGAACAGCTCGATCACGCGCGTCCAGGCCCGCTCGAACCGCCCGATCGGGTCGTCGGGCAGGTCCCCCACATCGGCCACGGCCCGCTTCAGCTCCTGGGCCCACTCCTCGAGCGCCTCCATGATCGCGGCGTTGAGCAGGGCTTCCTTGGTGCCGTAGTGGTAGCCGATCGAGGCCAGGTTGGTGCCGGACGCCTCGACGATGTCCCGGGCGGTGGTACGCGCGTACCCCTTCTCGTACAGGCAGCGCTTCGCCCCGACCAGCAGGTCCTCTCGGTGTCCCATGCGGAGAAGTCTAATCGCACCGCCCTGAGATCTGTCTTGGACAAGCGTCCTAGACACATCACTTACACAAATCTATAGTCTCGGCCATGAGTGAGCCCCTGAGCCCCCAACGAGCAAGCCGGAAGGACTGGATCGGCCTCGCCGTCCTCGTCATCCCGGTCCTTCTGATGTCGATGGACATGACCGTCCTGTACTTCGCGCTGCCGTTCCTCAGCGCGTCCCTGGAACCGAGCGCGACGCAGCAGTTATGGATCGTGGACATCTACGCGTTCATGCTCGCCGGGCTGCTCATCACCATGGGCACCCTCGGCGACCACATCGGCCGCCGGCTGCTGCTCATGCTCGGCGCCGTGGTGTTCGGCGCCTCGTCCCTGGCCGCCGCCTACGCGGGCAGCGCCGAACTCCTCATCGCCGCACGGGCCGTCCTGGGCATCGCCGGGGCCGTGCTCGCGCCGTCCACGCTCGCGCTGATCCGCAACATGTTCCACGATCCCACCGAGCGCCGTACCGCGATCGCGATCTGGACGGCGGGGCTCTCCGGCGGCGCCGCGCTGGGCCCGATCGTGTCGGGGCTCCTGCTGGAGAAGTTCTGGTGGGGCTCGGTCTTCCTGATCAACATCCCGGTCATGGCCCTGATCCTGCTGCTGGGCCCGCTGCTCCTGCCGGAGTACCGCGCCCCGCGGCCCGGCCGCTTCGACCTGCTCGGCGCCGCGCTGTCGCTGGGCACCGTGCTCCCCGTCATCTACGGCATCAAGGAACTCGCCGACGACGGCTTCGCCTGGACGTACGCGGCCATCACGGCCGCCGGGGTCGTCGTCGGCGTGCTGTTCTTCCTCCGCCAGCGCTCGGCCGCCAATCCGCTGATCGACCTGAGCCTGTTCCGCGACCGGGGGTTCAGCGCGTCCATCGGCGTCAACCTGGTAGCCCTGTTCGCGATGGTCGGCTTCCTGCTGTTCTCCACCCAGTGGATCCAACTGGTCTACGGGCTGAGCCCGTTGAAGGCCGGATTGTGGACCCTGCCCGCGCCGCTGGCGGTGGCGGTGACGACCTCGGTGGCCGCCGTGCTGGCGAAGTCGATCCGCCCCGGCTACATCATCGGCGTCGGCATGGTCATCGCCACGGCCGGATTCGCCGTCATGACACAGCTGCGCGCCGATTCGAGCCTGGCCGTCGCGGTTGTCGGCGCGACGATCATCTCGGGCGGGGTGGGCATGGCGATCCCCCTGACCGCCGACCTGATCGTCTCCGCGGCGCCACCGGAGCGCGTGGGCGCGGCCTCGGCGCTGCCGGAGACCAGCAACCAGCTCGGCGGGGCGCTCGGTGTGGCGCTCCTGGGCAGCATCGGTTCCGCCGTCTACACCCGCGATGTGTCCGACGCGACGTCAGGGCTTCCGCACCAGGCCGCCGAGGCAGCCGAGGGCTCGCTCGGTGGCGCCGCGGAGGTGGCCAAGCATCTGCCCGACCGTGCGAGCGAACCGCTCCTCCAGGTCGCCGGGGAGGCGTTCACCCGCGGCATGAACATCAGCGCCGTCGTCGCCGGGGCCGTGATGCTGGTGGGCGCCGCGGGCGCCGCCTGGCTCATGCGCCACGTCGCGACCCCCGCCGCCGCTCCGGCGGCGGCCGCCCCCGCGAAGGCCGAGCCCACGCCCGCCTCCAGCCCGGAGTGAGGGCGGCCGCCCTGGCGCGTGCACGGAAAAGGCCCCCGCGCGATGGTCGCGCGGGGACCCTTTTCGCAGGGGCCGTTCAGCGTGCGCGGGCTTCGCAGGCGCCCGTTCAGCGGCCGAGGGTCACCGGCAGGGTGGTGTACCCGGTGAGGCCCATGACGGCACGGCGCTCGGGGGTGCCGGACAGTTCGATCTTCGGGAAGGTGTCGATCAGCTTCGGGAAGAGTTCGGCGCCCTCGATGCGCGCGAGGCTGCCGCCGAAGCAGTAGTGGGCCCCGGCGCTGAAGCTCAGGTGGGGGCCGTTGTCGCGGGTCAGGTCCAGGCGGTGCGGGTCGGGGAACCGGGCCGGGTCGCGGTTGGCGGCGGCGAGCAGGGTCAGGACGAGAACGCCCTCGGGTATCTCGGCACCGCCGATGGTGACCGGCCGGGTGGTGACCCGACTCGCCGCGGTGGTGTGGGTGGTGTGGCGCAGTAATTCCTCCACGGCCGACGGCGTGATGCTCTTGTCCGCGCGCCAGCGGTTCAGCTCGTCGGGGTGGTCGAGGAGCGCGAGCACCCCGGTCGCGACGAGGTTGGTGGTGGCCGCGAAGCCCGCGGTGAACAGGAACAGGATGAGCGCCATCAGCTCGTCCTCGTCCAGCCGGCCGTTGGTGGCCTCCTGGACGAGCGAGGACATCAGGTCGTCGCGCGGGGTGGCGCGGCGATCCTTGATCACCTCGCGGAAGTACCCGGCCAGTTCCTCGGCCGAGGCGTCGGCACGGGCCAGGTCCTCCTCGGTGTAGAGGCCGGAGAAGACGTGTGACCAGTCGTCGGCCAGCTTCCAGAGGTGTTTGCCGTCCTCGTACGGAAGGCCGAGCATGTCGCTGATGACCGCGACCGGGAAGGGCACGGCCAGCAGGTCCACCAGGTCGACCACCTCGCCGCCGTCGGACCGCTCGATGAGTCCGTCGATGAGCCCGGCCGTCAGCCGCTCCACCGCGGGCTGCATCTTCTTGATCTTGTTGGGGGTGAAGACACGGGCGGCCAGGCCGCGGATACGGCCGTGGTCGGGCTGGTTGAGGGTGACCATCGAGTTCAGGTACATGCGCAGGGAGAGATGGTCGGCCCAGTCCTCGCGCATCTGGGTGGCGGCGCGGGCGCCGCTCTGCACGTCGGGCAGCCGCAGGAACTCGGTGACCTCCTCGTACCCGGACATCACCCACACGCCGAGCGAGGCGGCGTTGTGGACCCGATTCACCGACTGGAGCGTCTCGTAGAGGGGGAAGGGGTCGGCGGGAAAGGGCGGCGAGATCAGCGCGATCAGCGCTTCGTCGGCCTGCTGGGCCGTCGGGGTCGTTTCGGTGGTCATGTGGGGCGTTCTCCTCAGTGTGGTGCTTCGGTGTGGTGCCTTTGTGTCGTGCTTCGGTGTGGTGCCTCGGTGTGGTCGTGATCCGGTCCGGCGCGTGGGTTACGGTGCGGACCTCGTGTCCAGCTCGTCGTCCAGGACGTCGAACAGTTCGTCGGCCGAGAGCGAGGCGAGATCGGTCTCCTCGCCGCCGCCCCCGTCCGGCCGGTGGGTCTCCAGCCATCCGGCCGTCAGGGCGCGCAGCCGCTCGGCCACGCGGTCGTAGTCCTCCGCGTCCGGTGTCGCCGACGCCAACGCCGCCTCCAGCCGGGACAGTTCGGCTTCCAGCGGGGACACGGTGGGTTCCTGGTCCGCGCCCAGCTGTTCGCGCAGCTCGTCGGCGACCGCGGCGGGCGTCGGGTGGTCGAACACCAGGGTCGCGGGCAGCTTCAGACCGGTCGCCGCGCCCAGGCCGTTACGCAGCTCCACGGCGGTGAGCGAGTCGAAGCCCAGGTCCTTGAACGCCCGATCGGACCGGATGGCGTCGGCCCCGTCGTGCCCGAGCACCGCCGCCACCTGCGTCCGCACCAGGTCCAGCAGCAGGCTGTCGCGTTCGGCGTCGTCGGCCAGCTCCGCCAGCCTGCGCCGCAGCCCCGCGCCACCGTCTCCGCCGCCCGCCACGCCCGGGCCCGCGACGCGGCGGCGCGCGGTGGGCACCAGACCGCGCAGCATCCCCGGGAGCCGGTCGGCGGGACGTGCCCGCAGGGCGGCCGTGTCCAGGTGGAACGGCGCCAGCAGCGGCTCCCGCGTACGCAGCGCGTCGTCCAGCAGCGCCAGTCCCTCTTCCTGCGACAGGGCGGGCAGGCCCATGCGCAGCATGCGCTTCCGGTCGGCCTCGGCCAGTTCGCCGAGCCCGGTGTCGGTCTCCCACAGCCCGAACGCCAGCGAGGTCACCGGCCGTCCGGCCTGGTGGCGACGGTGGGCGAGCGCGTCCAGGAACACGTTCGCCGCGGCGTAGTTGCCCTGCCCGGCGGCCAGCACGAGCCCGGCGAGCGAGGAGAACAGCACGAACGCCGACAGATCGCGGTCGGCCGTCAGCTCGTGCAGGTTCCAGGCCCCGTCCACCTTGGGCCGCAGGACCGTGTCCATGCGCTCCGGCGTCAGCCCTCGCACCAGCCCGTTGTCCACGACACCGGCCGCGTGGACGACCGCGTCGACCGGATGCCGGTCCAGCACGGTGGCGAGCGCGGCGCGATCGGCCACGTCGCACGCCTCGATGGCCACGTGCGCACCGTGGGCCGTCAGTTCGGCGCGCAGTTCCGCCGCGCCCGGCGCGTTCCCGCCCCGGCGGCTGGTCAGGACGAGCCGCCGGACGCCGTGTGCCGTCACCAGGTGACGGGCCACCAGGGCGCCGAGGCCACTGGTCCCGCCCGTGATCAGCACCGTGGACGCCCGGTCCCACGGGTCGTGGGACTCGTCCACCGCGGCGGCGGGCACCCGGGCGAACTCGGGGACGAGCAGCTCGCCGCCCCGGAACGCCATCTCGGGCGCGTCGACCAGGGGTGGCACGGTGTCCGCGTCGTCGAGGTCGAGGAGGAGGAACCGGCCCGGATTCTCCGCCGCGGCCGCCCGGACCAGACCCCATACGGGTGCCTGGCCCAGGTCGACGTCCTCGTCCTCGACCGGCACCGCACGACGGGTGACGACCGCGAGTTTTTCCTCGTCCTTGCCGTGGTCGGCCAGCCACTCCTGGAGGCGCGCCAGCACCGCGCCCAGGACCCCGCGTACGGCCTCGGGGGTGTCCCCCGCCGCCCGCGGGACCTCGTACACCTCGACGGGTGCCTCCGGGCGGGGGTGAGCGGCCGCCCTGGTCCAGGTGAGGGCGAACAGCGACTCGCGGTGGTCGCCACCCGCCCGCAGCTGCTCGGCCGACACGGGCCTCGACGTCAGGTTCGCCACGGAGAGGACGGGCGCCCCGCTCTCGTCGGCGACCAGCACCTCCGTACCGCCGTCCCCGTCCCGGTGCGACAGCCGGACGCGCAGCGCCGAGGCACCGGCGCGGTGGAGCGAGACGCCGCCCCAGGAGAACGGCAGCTCCGGTGCCCCTGCCCCCTCGTCCTCGATCAGCCCGGCGTGCATCGCCGCGTCCAGCAGCGCGGGATGCACACCGAACCGGGCCGCCTCCGCCCCTTCCGGCAGCGCGACCTCGGCGAACACGACGTCATCGCCGCGCCGCCAGGCCGCCTTGAGGCCCTGGAAGGCCGGACCGTAGTCATAGCCGCGGGCGAGCAGGGCCGCATAGGCACCGTCCACCGGAAGCGGCGTCGTGTCGGCCGGTGGCCAGACGCTCAGATCGGACGGCGGTGGCGTGGCGGACGGGACGATGCCACCGGTCGCGTGGCGGGTCCACGTCTCGTCATCGAGGGACGAGTAGATCTCGATGGTGCGCGCGCCGGAGCCGTCCGGGCCGCCCACCACGACCCGCACCGCCACGCCGCCCTTCTCGGGGACGACGAGGGGCGCTGCGAGCGTCAGCTCGTCGATCGCCTCGCACCCCATCTGGTGGGCGGCTTGCAGCGCGAGTTCGACCAGTCCGGTGCCGGGCAGCAGCAGGGTGCCCAGCACATCGTGGTCGGCGAGCCAGGGGTGGGAGTCGAGGGAGAGCCGCCCGGTGAACACCGCCCCGCCGGTGTCCGGCAGCACGACCCTCGCACCGAGGAGCGGATGGTCCACCGTGTCGGCCCCGGCGAGGGCCGTGGGCTGCTCGATCAGCCAGTAGCGGGTGCGCTGGAAGGGATACGTGGGCAACTCCACGCGCCGGGCACCGCGCCCCGCGAACACCGCGGC
>NZ_JAIWIH010000064.1:0-26917 GCF_052851135.1 Streptomyces sp. BRA346
CGTCACACCCTCGTCCCGCAACGCCCGTACGTCGTCGGCGAACCGCACCGCATCCCGCACATGCCGCACCCAGTACCCCGCCGACGCCATGTCCTTCGTGAGGCGGATGGCCGGGGCGTGGTATTCCACGCTCTCCGCGACCTTGCGGAAGTCCTCCAGCATCGGGTCCATCAAGGGCGAGTGGAACGCGTGCGAGACGGAGAGGCGGCGCGTCTTACGGTCGCCGAACCGGTCGACAACCGCGGTCACCGCGTCCTCGGCGCCCGAAATCACTACCGAGGACGGGCCGTTGACCGCGGCGATTCCCACCGCACCGTTCAGCAGCGGCGCCACTTCCTCCTCGGTGGCCTGGATCGCCACCATGGCCCCGCCGGGCGGCAGCGCCCCCATCAGCTGTCCTCGCGCCGTGATCAGCCGCGCGGCGTCCTCCAGGCTGAGCACTCCCCCGACATGGGCGGCGGCCAGTTCGCCGATGGAGTGACCGGCCAGGTGGTCCGGGCGGATACCCCAGGACTCCAGCAGCCGGAACAGGGCCACTTCCAGGGCGAAGATCGCGGGCTGGGTGAACTCCGTACGCTGCAACGCCGCTTCGTCGTCGCCCCACATCACCTCCTTCAACGCAGGCCCCGACGCCTCACACACCGCGTCGAACGCCGCCGCGAAGACCGGGAAGGTGTCATACAACTCCTGCCCCATCCCCAGGCGTTGACTTCCCTGCCCGGTGAACAGGAACGCCACCTTGCCGCCCCCACTCGCCACCACATCGCTGATCGTTTCCGATCCGACCAGCACCGCACGATGCTCCAGCGCCGCACGCCCCGTCGCCGCCGAGAACGCCACATCAAGCTGGTCATGGTCGTCGGCGAACGCACGGATCCGCTGAATCTGGGCCTGGAGTGCGTCATCCGTCTTGGCCGACACCACGATCGGCGCCACCGGGAGCGCACGGCGCTCCTCGGGCTGCTCCTCGACCGGCGGGGCTTCCTCCACGATCACATGGGCGTTCGTCCCGCTGATGCCGAAGGACGAGACGCCCGCGCGGCGCGGACGCTCGCCACGCGGCCAGTCCCTCGGCCCGGTCAGCAGCCGGACGTTGCCCGCCGACCAGTCCACCTGCGGCGTCGGCTCGGCCACGTGCAGCGTTCTCGGCAGCACACCGTGCCGCATCGCCTGCACCATCTTGATGATGCCCGCCACCCCGGCCGCCGCCTGGGTGTGGCCCATGTTGGACTTGATCGACCCCAGCCACAGCGGTTCCGCGCGGTCCTGTCCGTACGTCGCCAGCAGCGCCTGCGCCTCGATCGGATCGCCCAGCGTCGTCCCCGTGCCATGCGCCTCGACCGCGTCCACGTCGCCCGCCGACAACCCCGCGTTCGCCAATGCCTGGCGGATGACGCGCTGTTGGGAGGGTCCGTTCGGGGCCGAGATGCCGTTGCTGGCGCCGTCCTGGTTGAGGGCGCTCCCCCGTACGACGGCCAGCACCGGGTGCCCCTTGCGGCGGGCGTCCGACAGCCGCTCGACCAGCAGCATGCCCACGCCCTCACCCCACCCGGTGCCGTCCGTGGAGGACGAGAAGGACTTGCAGCGGCCGTCCGCCGCCAGCCCCCGTTGCTCGCTGAAGTCGATGAACGACTGCGGCGTTCCCATCACGGTCACGCCGCCGACGAGGGCGAGCGAGCATTCGCCGGAACGCAGCGCCTGCGTCGCCCAGTGCATCGCCACCAGCGACGACGAGCACGCCGTGTCCACGGTCACCGCGGGGCCTTCGAGCCCGAGGGTGTAGGCGACGCGGCCGGAGACGAGGCTGCCGCCGCCGGTCCCGCCGGAGTAGTCGTGGTACATGACTCCGGCGAACACGCCCGTCGGGGTGCCCTTCAGCGTGCCCGGGTCGATCCCGGCGCGTTCCAGCGCCTCCCACGACACCTCGAGCAGCAGGCGCTGCTGCGGGTCCATGTCGCGGGCCTCGCGGGGGCTGATGCCGAAGAAGTCCGCGTCGAACTCGGCCGCGTCGTGCAGGAACCCGCCGTCGCGCACATAGGTCTTCCCGGGTTTCCCGGGCTCGGGGTCGTAGATGTCCTCGACGCCCCAGCCGCGGTCGGCCGGAAACTCCGAGATCGCGTCCACGCCCCCGTCCACCAGCCGCCACAGCCCCTCGGGCGAGTCCACCCCGCCCGGATAGCGGCACGCCATCCCGACGATGGCGATCGGTTCGTCGTCCACCCGGGTCGCCACGGGTCCGACCGCCGCCTTCTCCACCGCGCCGGACAGCTCCTCCAGGAGGTGCCCAGCCAGCTCGCCGGGGGTCGGGTAGTCGAAGACGAGGGTGGCGGGCAGCCGGAGCCCGGTGGCGGCGCTCAGGAGGTTGCGCAGCTCGACGGCGGTGAGGGAGTCGAATCCCAGGTCGCGGAAGGCCCGTTCGGAGTCGACGGCCTCGGCTCCGGCGAGGCGGAGCACGGTGGCGGCCTGGGAGCGGACGAGGCCGAGGAGTTCGGCGGCGCGCTCGTCGTCGGTGAGCGCGGCCAGCCGCCGCCGTAGTGCCTCGGTCGCGGTGGCGGTGGTGTCGGCGGCGCGGCGCGACCGGCCGCGGACGAGGCCGCGCAGGAGCGGCGGAGGCGTGTCGAAGGCCGCCGGGTCGAACCGGGCGGACACCAGCGCGGGTTCCGGCACACCGGCGGCGGCATCGAGCAGCGCGAGGCCCTCTTTCGGCGCCAGGGCGCGCAGGCCCCCCTGGTCGAGGCCGTCCGCCATGCCGTTCCCTGCCCACGGGCCCCAGGCCAGCGACAGCGCGGGGAGCCCGTTGGCGTGCCGGTGGGCGGCGAGGGCGTCCAGGAACGTGTTGGCGGCCGCGTAGTTGCCCTGCCCGGGAGCGCCGAGGACACCGGCGACGGACGAGAAGAGCACGAACGCGGTCACCCCCATGTCGCGGGTGAGTTCGTGGAGATGCCACGCCGCGTCCGCCTTCGGACGCAGTACGTGGTCGACACGGCCGGGCGTCAGCGAGGGGATCACGCCGTCGTCCAGCACGCCCGCCGCGTGCACGACCCCGCCGATGGTCCGGCCGTCGAGCAGCGTGGCCAGGGCGTCGCGGTCGGCCACGTCGCACGCCGCCACCTCGGCCTCGGCACCCAGCGCGGTCAGCTCCTCGATCAGCCCGGCCGCGCCCGGCGCCTCCGGGCCGCGGCGGCTGGTCAGCAGCAGCAGCCGGACGCCGTGCCGGGTGACGAGGTGGCGGGCGACGGCGGCGCCGAGGGCGCCGGTGCCGCCGGTGATCAAGACGGTGCGTTCCGGGTCCCATGCGGGGGTGTCCGGGCCGAGCGGCACCCTGGTCAGCCGCGGCACGCGGACCTCGCCGCCCCGGACGCTCAGCTCGGGCTCGCCCACCTCCAGGAGGGTGCGGGGGTCGATCTCGGTGTCCGTGTCCACGAGGACGACGCGGCCGGGGTTCTCGCTCGCGGCGGCGCCGACCAGCCCCCGGACGGCGGCGTGGCCGAGGTCGGAGCCGTCGATCGCGCCGCGCGTGACGACGACGAGGGTGGCGTCGCCGTCCAGCGCGGTCTGTACGGCCCCCAGCACATCGCCCAGCACCGCGCGCACCGCGGACGGCGTGTCCCCGGTCGTCGGCGGGCAGTGGTGCACGGCCACCTCGGCGTCGTCGGCCACCGCCCGACCGCCGGTGGCCGGGACCCACTCGACGCGGAAGAGCGCGTCCGCGACGCGGGCCGAGGCCAGGGCGAGCCCGTCGGCGGTGACGGGACGCAGCGTCAGCGAGCCGACCGAGGCGACGGGCCGTCCCAGGGCGTCGGCCAGCTCCAGCGACACGGTGTCGTCGCCCCGGATGCGCAGGCGGACCCGGGCGGCGGTGGCGCCTTCGGTGTGCAGGGTGACGTCCGACCAGGAGAACGGCAGGACCGTAGCGCCGTCGTCCGCCGCCAGGTCGAGCGCGTGCAACGCCGAGTCGAGCAGGGCGGGGTGGAGGCCGAAGCGTCCGGCGTCGACACCGGCCGGGAGGGCGATGTCGGCGAACACGTCGTCGCCGCGTCGCCATGCCGTGCGCAGTCCCTGGAACGCGGGCCCGTAGTCCAGCCGTTCGTAGAGCCCTTCGGCGGCGAGGGGTTCGGCGTCGCGCGGTGGCCACGCGGCGAGGTCGGCGGACGGTTCACCGGCTTCGGGGGCAAGGATCCCTTCGGCGTGCTGAATCCATTCGCGGTCGATCGGGGCGTCGTCGGCACGGGAGTACACGGCCACCGGGCGGCGGCCGGACGCGTCGGGCGCGTCGACGGCGACCTGGAGGTGGACGCCGCCGTGTTCGGGCAGGATCAGGGGCGCGCCCAGGGTGAGTTCCTCGACGCGGCCGCATCCCATCTGGTCTCCGGCCCGTACGGCCAGTTCCACGTAGGCGGTGCCGGGCAGCAGCACGGAGCCGAGCACGGTGTGGTCGGACAGCCAAGGGTGGGCTCCGGTGGCCAGCCGTCCGGTGAACACCACGCCGTCCGAGCCGGGCAGCCGCACCATCGCGCCGAGCAGCGGGTGGTCGGGCCGGTCGAGGCCCGCGGAGGTGACGTCGCCGCCCCGACCACTCTTGTCGAGCCAGTAGCGGGCGCGCTGGAACGGGTAGGTGGGCAGGTCGACGCGCCGGGCGCCCCGTCCGTCGAACACGCCCGCCCAGTCGACGCGCAGGCCCGCGCTGTGCAGGTGGCCGAGGGCGGTGAGGACGGCGACGGGCTCGGGGTCGCGGCGGCGGAGCGCCGGGACGAGCACGGCGGTGTCGGCGGAGGTGGTGAGGCACTGCCGGGCCATGGCGGTCAGCACACCGTCGGGCCCCACCTCCACGTACCGGCTGACGCCTTCGGCCTCCAGCCGGGCCACCGCGTCCGCGAACCGGACCGTGTCACGGACGTGTCGCACCCAGTACGCGGCGGTGGCCACCTCGCCGTCCGTCATGACGGGGATGCGCGGCTCGGCGTAGGTGATGGTCTCGGCGACGCGGCGGAATTCCTCCAGCATCGGGTCCATCAGGGGCGAGTGGAACGCGTGCGAAACCGTCAGGCGCTTCGTCCTGCGCTCACCGAGCCGTTCGAGGACCGCGGTGACGTCGTCCTCGGTGCCGGAGAGCACCACGGAGGTGGGGCCGTTGACGGCGGCGAGGTCCACCCGCTCGGTCAGATACGGCGCCGCCTCGTCCGGTGTCGCTTCCACGGCCACCATCGCGCCGCCGGGCGGCAGCGCCCCCATCAGCCGGGCTCGCGCGGTGATGAGCCGGGCCGCGTCGGCGAGGGAGAACACCCCGGCCACATGGGCGGCGGCCAGTTCGCCGATCGAGTGGCCGGCGACGAAGTCGGGACGTACGCCCCACGATTCCAGCAGCCGGAACAGCGCCACTTCGAGGGCGAAGACGGCGGGCTGGGTGAACTCCGTACGGTGCAGGGCCTCCTCGTCGCCCCACATCACCTCGCGCACCGCCGGGTCGTGCGCGGCGCACACCTCGTCGAAGGCGCGGGCGAAGACGGGGAACGCGGCGTGCAGCTCCCGGCCCATGCCGAGGCGTTGGCTGCCCTGTCCGGTGAACAGGAAGGCGGTCAGTCCGGTGGACCGGGCGACGCCACCGAGGGCCATGTCGTCCGTGTCGTCCGCCAGCGCGGTCAGCGCGGTCAGGATCTCTTCGCGGTCGCGGCCGACCACGACCGTGCGGCGGGCGAGTGCGGCACGGCTGGTGGCGAGGGAGAAGCCCAGGTCCAGGGGGTCGAGGCCGGGTGTGTCCCGCAGATGGTCGGCCACGTGCCGGGCCTGGGCGCGCAGGGCGGCCGTGGTGTGGCCGGACAGGGGCAGCGGCACGGGCGCGCCCGGGGTCGAGGGTCGCTCGGCGGGCAGGGGCTCGGACACGGGGCCGGTGTCCGCCTGCTCGATGATCACGTGGGCGTTGGTGCCGCTGACTCCGAACGAGGAGATCGCGGCGCGGCGCGGACGGCCGGTGTCGGGCCAGGCGCGGGCCTCGGTGAGGAGGCGTACGTTCCCGGCGTCCCAGTCCACCTCCGGTGTCGCCGCGTCGATGTGCAGGGTCTTCGGCAGGGTGCCGTGCCGGATGGCCTCGACCATCTTGATGACGCCCGCGACGCCCGCGGCGGCCTGCGAGTGGCCGATGTTCGACTTGATGGACCCCAGCCACAGTGGCCGTTCGCGCTCTTGGCCGTACGTGGCGAGCAGCGCCTGTGCCTCGATCGGGTCGCCGAGCGAGGTCCCGGTGCCGTGCCCCTCCATGGCGTCGACGTCGGCGGGCGTCAGCCGGGCCGCGGCCAGCGCCTGCTTGATCACCCGGCGCTGGGACGGTCCGTTGGGCGCGCTGAAGCCGTTGGACGCGCCGTCCTGGTTGACCGCCGAGCCGCGCACCACGGCCAGCACGGGGTGGCCGTGGCGGCGGGCATCGGACAGCTTCTCCAGCAGCAGGACGCCCGCGCCCTCGCCCCAGCCGGTGCCGTCGGCGGAGGCGGCGAACGAGCGGCAGCGGCCGTCGGGCGAGAGCCCGCGCTGCTCGCTGAACTCGACGAACGTCTCGGGCGTGGCCATCACGCTGACGCCCCCGGCCAGCGCCAGGGTGCACTCCCCCGTACGCAGGGCCTGCGCCGCCCACTGCAACGCCACCAGCGACGAGGAGCAGGCGGTGTCGACGGTGACCGCCGGGCCCTCCAAGCCGAGAGTGTAGGCGACGCGCCCGGACACCAGGCTGCCGTCGCTGCTGGTGATGCCGTAGTCGTGGTACATGGCACCGGCGAAGACACCGGTGCGGCTGCCGCGCAGCGACGCCGGGTCGAGGCCCGCGCGTTCCACCGCCTCCCAGGTGATCTCCAGCAGCAGCCGTTGCTGGGGGTCCATGGTGAGGGCCTCGCGCGGGCTGATGCCGAAGAACTCGGGGTCGAAGTTGGCGGCGTCGTACAGGAAACCGCCGTCGCGTACGTAGCTCTTGCCGGGCTTTCCGGGCTCCGGGTCGTACAGGGTGCTCAGGTCCCAGCCACGGTCGCCGGGGAACGGGCCGATGGCGTCGCGGCCCTCGGCGACCAGCTGCCACAGCCCCTCCGGGGAGGCCACACCACCGGGGAAACGGCAGGCCATGCCGATGATCGCGACGGGTTCCGTGGCGACACTCGCGGCGGTGCGCAGGCTCTCGTTGTCCCGCCGCAGCCGCTCGTTCTCGACGAGCGAGCCGCGCAGCGCCTCGACGATCTCCTCGACGTTGGCTTCCACCGTCGTCTCAGCCTCCGCTCACCGTCGTGGTCCGCGCGCCGGGCGCGCCGACCGTGTCAAGGAATGCGCCGAGCACCTCGGTGAAGCGTTCCGGCTCTTCGAGGTGCGGGGCGTGGCTGGAGTCTTCGAAGATCTCCCAGCGGGCGTCCGGAATGAGGTCCTGATAGGGGCGCACGGTGACCGGGGTGGCCTCGTCGTGGCGGCCGGAGAGGACGAGGGTGGGCACGTCGATGCGGGGCAGGTGGTCGATCACCGACCAGTCGCGGAGGCTGCCGATCACATGGAACTCATTGGGCCCGTTCATGGTGCGGTAGACCGTCGGATCGGTGACGGCCTCCAGGTACGAGGCCATGAGTTCGCCGGGCCACGGGTCGAGGCGGCACACGTGGCGGCCGTAGAAGACCAGCATCGCTTCCAGGTACTCGTCGCTGTCGGTGGTGCCCGCGGCCTCGTGGCGCCGCAGCGTCTCGTCGACACCGGGCGGCAGCTGAGCGCGCAGCACGTCCATCTCCGACAGCCACAGCGGGTACGACGCCGGGGCGTTGGCGACGACCAGGCCGCGCAGCCCGGCGGGCCGGGCCGAGGCGTGCCAGGCGGCGAGCATCCCGCCCCACGACTGCCCGAACAGGATGTAGTCGTCGGCGATGCCGAGCCGGTGCAGGAGGTTGTCCAGCTCGTCGCGGAAGAGCTGAGGGGTCCAGAAGCCGGGGTCGGCGTCGGGCAGATGGGTGGAGCCGCCGTTCCCGAGCTGGTCGTAGTGCACCACGGGCCAGCCGTGGTCGGCGAAGTCGGCCAGCCGGATCAGGTAGTCGTGCGTGGACCCGGGGCCGCCGTGGACGACGACGAGGGCCGGGCGGCCCGATCCCGGCTGTCCGGTGACGCGGTACCAGGTGCGGTACTCCCGGAAGGGGACGGTTCCTTTGGCCGTTGGCGTGGGCGCCATGTCTCAAACCACCTCGGTTCGGGTCCTGCTCAGCAGCGGGGTTCCACGTCGCCCGTGCGCGGCGTGGATGTCCCCGGGGAACGTGTACGTCGGTCGCGTCTCAGTCGAGCGTCGTCAGCCACTCGTCGATGGTCCGGGCGGTCGTCGGGGCGTGCTCCTGCCCGAGCGAGAAGTGGTCGCCCGGCACGGTGCGCAGCGTGTGGTCCGGGTCCCAGGGCCGGGCCCTCATCTCGGCCGGGTCGACGCCCTCGGGCGGTTCCACGAACGACTGCTCCGCCTGGACGAACAGGGTCGGCGCGGCCAGTGGTACGGGGGCGAAGTCGCCCAGCACCCCGAAGTAGTACGGCATCGCCGACAGCCGCGCCGCGTCGTACGGTCCGTAGGCCGACTCCATCGCCAGCACCTCCCGCATGAGCTGGTCGAAGCCGAACGTCATCGCCGTGTCGTCGACGCGGAAGGTGTCGATGAGGACCAGCCCGGCGGGCGGGGCCTGCGCCACCTCCTCCAGATACCGGGCGAGGACGTGGCCGATGATGCCGCCGGAGGAGTAGCCGAGCAGGGCGAACGGCTCGCCCTCGGCCGCCTCCAGCACGGCGTCGGCCAGGACCCGCGACAGCGCCTCGGCCGAACCGGGCAGTGGCTCGTCCCGGGCGAATCCGGGGAGCGGAAGGGCCGACACGTGGCGGACGTCCCGGAATTCCGCGCCCAACCGGGCGTGCTGGTGCACACCGCCCGCCGCCATGGGTGTGGCCAGGCAGATCAGCCGGATACGGCGCGGACCGTCGGCCAGCCGCACCGCCTTCGGGACGCGGCCGAAGTCGCCGGGCGTGGCGAAGCGGGGCCGCAGCGCCGCGACCGCCGACATCAGCGCCAGCGCGCCGGAGGTGTCACCGGCGTGGACGGCCCGCCGGAACAGGTCGGTGACGCTCTCGTCCGTCGTCTCCGCCTCCTGCTCCGTCCGCGGTTGCGGTGCGGTGGTGGAGAGTCCGGCCAGCTCGTCGGCGAGGAGACGGGCCAGCAGGGACGGGTTCTTGCTGTCGAACACCGCCATCGCGGGCAGTTTCAGCCCGGTGGCGGCGTTCAGCGCGGTGCGCAGCTCCATCGCGGTGAGCGAGTCGAACCCCGACTCCAGGAAGTCGCGTTCGGGGTCGACCGCCTCGGGGCCGCTGTGTCCGAGCAGGGTGGCGGCCAGGCCCAGCACCAGGTCGCGCAGCGCTCCCTCCCGCCGTTCGGCGGGCAGCGCCGCCAGCTCGCGCCGCAGCACCGCGGGATCGGCGGCCGCGATACGGCGCCGCGTGGCCGGGACCAACCCCCTGAGCAGTACGGGGGGTTCGCCACCGCTTCCGCCGCGCAGCGCCCGCAGGTCCAGCCCCATCGGCACCAGCACCGGTTCGGTACGGGCGGAGGCGGCGTCGAACAGCGCGAGACCGTCGGCCGCCGACAGCGCGGGCATGCCCTGGCGGCGCAGTCGCCGGAGGTCGGCCTCGCTCAGGCCGCCCGCCATGCCACCGGTGTCCGCCCACAGCCCCCAGGCGAGGGATTGCGCGGGCAGCCCTTCGGCGTGGCGGTGGTGGGCGAGCGCGTCGAGGAAGGTGTTGGCGGCAGCGTAGTTGCCCTGGCCGGGCGCGCCGAGCACGCCCGCCGACGACGAGAACAGCACGAAGGCGCCCAGGTCGTGGCCGCGGGTGAGGTCGTGCAGGTTGAGGGCGCCGTCCACCTTGGGACGCAGCACCTGGTCGAGGCTGTGCGGCGTCAGATTGGCGATCAGGCCGTCGGCCAGCACCCCGGCGGTGTGGACGACGGCGCCGAGCGGGCGATCGGCGAGCAGCGCCTCCAGCGCGGCCCGGTCCGCCACGTCGCAGGCCGCGATCTCGACCGTCGCACCGAGCCCGGTCAGCTCCCGGCGCAGGTCGGCCGCGCCCTCGGCGTCCATGCCGCGGCGGCTGGTCAGCAGCAGGTCGCGGACGCCGTGCTCGGCCACCAGATGGCGGGCGACGAGCGCGCCGAGGCCGCCCGTACCGCCGGTGATCAGCACGGTTCCGAGCCGGCCCCAGGCGGGCGGGTGTTCCGGGTGCGCGGGGGTGCGCGCCAGGCGGGGTACGAGGAGTGCGGCGTCCTGGATGCGCAGTTCCGGCTCGCCGGACGCGATGGCCCGGCCGATGGCCTCCGGGTCGCCGTGGCCGTCCGTGTCGAGGAGCGCGAAGCGCTCCGGGTCCTCCGCGTGGGCGGCGCGGACCAGCCCCCGGGCGGCCGCGTGGGCGAGGTGGTCGCCGCGGGTGACCACCATGAGCCTGCGGTCGGCGAACCGTTCGTCCGCGAGCCAGGTCTGAAGGGTCCGGAGCGTGTCGCCGGTGATGGTTCTGACGTCGTCGGCGAGGTCGCCGGTGCCGCCGGGGAGTGTCCACGCGACCGTGGCGGGCACCGGGTCGGTGAGGTCCGCCAGGTCGGCGACCACCGTCCAGTCCGTACCGGCGGTGGGCACGGAGGCGGGTGTCCACGCCACGTGGAAGAGGGAGTCGCCGGGCCGGGTGGGCGCCGGTGCGAGCTGCTCGGCCGACACCTCCCGCGCGATCAGCGACTCCACGGACGCCACGGGCCGCCCCCGGGCGTCGGCGATCCGTACCTCCGTCGCGCCCTCGCCCTTGGGCGTGAGCCGGACGCGCGCGGCCGTGGCGCCGGAGGCGTGCAGCCGGACCCCCTTCCAGGCGAACGGCAACGCCGTCGCGTCGTCCTCGCCCGTGCCGAGCAGCACCGCGTGCAGCGCGGAGTCGAGCAGGGCCGGATGCAGCACGAAACGCCCGGCGTCGGCCGCGTCGCCGAGCGCCACTTCGGCGAAGGTCTCGTCGCCGACGCGCCAGGCCGCCTTGAGCCCCTGGAACGCCGGGCCGTAGGCGAAGCCGATGTCGTGAAAACGGTCGTACGCGTCGTCGGTGGCGATCCTCGCCGTCTCGGGCGGCGGCCACGGGAACGGGTCGGAGGGCGGCGGCGCGGCGGTGTCCTCGGGTGTCAGCACACCCTCCGCGTGCAGGGCCCAGGCCGCCTCCGCGTCGTCGGTGCCCTCGGCCTGCGCGTGGACGGTGAGGGGGCGTCGTCCCGTGTCGTCGACCGGTGCGCCGACGGTCAGCCGCAGCCGCACACCACCGCCCTCGGGCAGGGCCAGGGGCGCGTGCAGGGTCAGCTCTTCGATGACGCGGCAGCCGACCTGGTCGCCCGCGCGTATGGCCAGGTCGACGTACGCGGTCCCGGGCAGCAGCGTCGTACCGAGCACCGTGTGGTCGGCCAGCCAGGGCTGGGTGTCCGTCGACAGCCGCCCCGTGAACACCACGGTTCCGGAGTCCGGGACCGTGACTTCCGCGGTCAGCAGGGGGTGGTCGAGCGTGGTGAGGCCCAAGGACACCGCGTTGCCGCCCTCCCCGGCCACCGGCTCCGACAGCCAATAACGGCTGCGCTGGAAGGCGTAGGTGGGCAGGTCGACGCGGTGTGCTCCCCGTTCCGCGAAGAGGGCCGTCCAGTCGGGAGAGGCGCCCGTGGTGTGCAGCTGGGCGATCGCCGTCAGCAGCGTGATGGCCTCGGGACGGTCGCGGCGCAGCGCGGCCGCCGTCGTGGCGTCCGGCGCCATCTGCCGGGCCATGGCCGTGAGGATGCCGTCCGGCCCGATCTCCAGGAACCGGGTCACGCCCTCGCTCTCCAGACGGCGCACATCATCGGCGAACCGCACCGCGTCCCGCACATGCCGTACCCAGTACTCCGCCGACGTCATGTCCTTCGTCAGACGGATGGCCGGCCGACCGTAGGTGACGGCCTCGGCCACCTTGCGGAAGTCCTCCAGCATCGGGTCCATCAACGGCGAATGGAACGCATTCGAGACGGAGAGGCGGCGCGTCTTACGGTCCGTGAAGCGCCCGACCACCGCCGCCACCGCGTCCTCGGCACCGGACACCACGACCGACGACGGGCCGTTGACCGCCGCGATCCCGACCTCACCGTCCAGCAGCGGCGCGACCTCCTCCTCGGTGGCCTGGATCGCCACCATGGCGCCGCCGGGCGGCAGCGCGCCCATCAGCCGTCCCCGGGCCGTGATCAACCGCGCGGCGTCCTCCAGGCTCAGCACACCCGCCACATGGGCCGCCGCCAGCTCCCCGATCGAGTGGCCGACGAGGAAGTCCGGGCGAAGCCCCCAGGACTCCACCAGCCGGTACAGCGCCACTTCCACGGCGAAGATCGCGGGCTGGGTGCACTCCGTGCGGTGCAACGCCTCCTCGTCATCGCCCCACACCACCTCCTTCAGCGGCAGTTCCGTCGCCTCGCACACCGCGTCGAACGCCGCCGCGAAGACCGGGAAGGTGTCGTACAACTCCCCTCCCATTCCGAGGCGTTGACTTCCCTGCCCGGTGAACAGGAACGCCACCTTGCCCTCGCGGGTCCGGCCGGTGACGACGGAGGGCGACGGGGTTCCCTGGGCCAGCGCGGTGAGGCCCGCGAGCAGGTCCGTACGGTCGTCGGCGACGATCGCCGCCCGGTGTTCGAGGGCCGCGCGACCGGTGGCCAGCGAGAAGCCCACGTCCACGGGCGTGAGTTCCGGTCGTTCGCCCAGGTGGGAGTGGAGGCGTGCGGCCTGGGCGCGCAGGGCCTCCGGGCTCCTGCCGGACAGCGTCCACGGGACGGGCCCCGCCACGGCCGGGGCCGCCGCCTCCTCCTCGGCCTCGGCGGGCGGCGCCTCCTCGATGATGACGTGGGCATTCGTCCCGCTGATGCCGAAGGAGGAGACGCCCGCCCGGCGCGGGCGGTCGCCGCGTGGCCACTCCCGGGCCTCGGTGAGCAGCCGGACCTCGCCCGCCGCCCAGTCCACCTGCGGTGTCGGCTCGTCCACGTGCAGCGTCCTCGGCATGACACCGTGCCGCATCGCCTGGACGACCTTGATGATGCCCGCCACGCCCGCCGCGGCCTGGGTGTGGCCGATGTTGGACTTGATCGAGCCGAGCCACAGCGGGCGGTCGTCCGGGCGGCCCTGACCGTACGTGGCGAGCAGGGCCTGCGCCTCGATCGGGTCGCCGAGCGTCGTGCCCGTGCCGTGCCCCTCGATGAGATCGACCTGGTCGGCGGATATCCGGGCGTGGGCCAGGGCCTGCTTGATCACACGTTGCTGGGAGGGGCCGTTGGGGGCGGTCAGGCCGTTGCTGGCGCCGTCCTGGTTGAGGGCGCTCCCCCGTACCACCGCCAGCACCGGGTGGCCGTTGCGGCGGGCGTCCGCCAGCCGCTCGACCAGCAGCATGCCCACGCCCTCGCCCCAGCCGGTGCCATCGGCGGCCGCCGCGTACGGCTTGCAGCGGCCGTCGGGGGCCAGCCCGCGCTGATGGCTGAACTCGATGAACGTCTCGGGCGTCGCCATCACCGTGACACCACCCGCGAGCGCGAGCGAGCACTCGCCCGAGCGCAGCGCCTGGACCGCCCAGTGCAGGGCGACCAGCGACGACGAGCACGCGGTGTCGACGGTGACGGCCGGGCCCTCCAGTCCGAGGGCGTAGGCGACGCGGCCGGAGGCGATGGCGCCCGTACTGCTGTTGTAGGTGTAGTCGTGGTACATCATCCCGGCGAACACACCGGTCGGGCTGCCCTTCAGCGTCGTCGGGTCGATCCCCGCCCGTTCCAGCACCTCCCACGACGCCTCCAGCAGCAGGCGCTGCTGTGGGTCCATGACCATCGCCTCGTTCGGCGCGATCCCGAAGAACTCGGGGTCGAACCCGGCCGCGTCGTACAGGAACGCCCCTTCCCGGCTGTACGTCTTGCCGGGGCGTCCTGGCTCGGGGTCGTAGATGGCCGTCTCGTCCCAGCCGCGGTCGGTGGGGAACCGTGAGACGGCGTCCGTCCCGTCGGCGACCAGCCGCCACAGCTCCTCGGGCGAGGCCGCGCCGGGGTAGCGGCAGCTCATGGCCACGATCGCGACGGGTTCGCGGGAGGCGGCCTGGAGGGCGCGGTTGCGGGCGCGCAGACTCTCGGTCTCCTTGAGCGACGCGCGCAGCGCCGCCACGAGTTTGTGGTCGGTGTCGGCCATCGTGTCCTCAGGCTTCCCGCGTCGCGTCGTCGTCGAGGGCGGCCAGGGCGGTGTCCTGGAGCGCCATGCTGATGAGGGTGTCGGTGTCCATCGCGTCGATCGCGTCCTGCTGCTCCGCCCCGGGCGCGGCCGTGGCGGGGGCGGCACCGGCGAGTTCGAGCAGGGTGTCCATCAGTCCCGCGTCGTGCAGCCGGGTGAGCGGGATCGAGGCGAGCAGGCGGCGGACGGTGTCCTCGTCGGCGCCGGGGTCACCGTCGCCGGGGGCGGGCGCAAGTTCCGTGGCGAGGTGTTCGGCCAGCACCTTGGCGTTGGGGTAGTCGAAGATCAGGGTGGGGGGCAGCCGCAGTCCGGTGGCGGCGTTGACGGCGTTGCGGAATTCGACCGCGCCCAGGGAGTCGAAGCCGAGGTCGCCGAAGGCCCGCTCGGGTTCGATGGCCTCCGGGCCCGCGTGCCCCAGCACGGCCGCCGCATGGGTACGGACGAGGGTGAGCAGTTCGTCGTACCGCTCGTCGGCGGGCAGTGCGGCGAGCCGCTGCCGCAGCGCGGTGGCCCTGCCCTCGTCGTGGCGCGCCGACACGGCACGCCGCGCGGAGCCGCGTACCAGGCCGCGCAGCATCGGGGGCGCCTCGGCCGCGTTCAGCGCCCTGGTGTCCAGGCTCATGGGGACCAGGACGGGGGCGGCGAGTGCGGCGGCCGTGTCGAAGAGCTTCAGCCCTTCGGCGGGCGACAGCCCCGTGAGCCCCGTACGGACGATCCGCTGCCGGTCGTGGTCCGCCAGCTCCCCGGCCATACCGGCGTCGGTCGCCCACAGGCCCCAGGCCAGGGACTGGGCGGGCAGGCCCTGGGCGCGGCGGTGGACGGCCAGGGCGTCGAGGAACGCGTTGGCCGCCGCGTAGTTGCCCTGCCCGGGCGAGCCGATCGCACCCGCTGCCGAGGAGAACAGGACGAACGCGCTCAGGTCCATCGCGCGCGTCAGCTCGTGCAGATGCAGCGCCGCGTCCACCTTCGGCCCCAGCACCCGGTCCATCCGCTCCGGCGTCAGCGACGCGATCACGCCGTCGTCCAGCACCCCCGCCGCATGGACGACACCCGACAGCTCCCGGCCCGCCAGCAGCGCCGCCAGCGCGTCGCGGTCGGCCACATCGCACGCGGCCACTTCCACCTCGGCGCCCAGCCCGGTCAGCTCCGCCACCAGCTCGGCGGCGCCCGGTGCGTCCATCCCGCGGCGGCTGGTGAGCAGCAGCCGCCGCACGCCGTGTCCGGTCACCAGGTGGCGCGCCACCAGCCCGCCCAGCGCTCCTGACGCGCCCGTGACCAGTACCGCGTCGCCGAAGACGGACGACGGTTCGGACTCCGTCACCGAGGCGGCCCGCAGCCGTGGCACATAGACCTTTCCGTCGCGGACCGCCACCTGCGGCTCCCCCGCCGCCAATGCCACGGCGATGTCCGCGTCGTCCGCCGCGTCGACCGCGTCGATCAGGACGAACCGCCCCGGATCCTCCGACTGGGCGCTGCGCACCAGGCCCCACACCGCCGCACCGGCCAGGTCGGTGACGGCCTCACCGGCCACCGACACCGCGCCGCGGGTGACGACCGCCAGGGTGCCGGTCTCCGACTGGAGCGCCGTCAGCGCGGATTGCAGCGTGGACCGGACACCATCACCTCCGGCCCGCCACACCGTGATATCACCATGGCTCTGAGCGGCCGCTGCCACCGGTTTCCACTCCACCTGGAACAGCGAGTCGACGCGGGCGAGCGACGGCGTCGCCATCGGCCGCAGGGTCAGGGAGTTCACGGAGATGACGGGTCGGCCCGTGCCGTCCATGGCGTCCAGGGTGACCTGGTCCTGACCGGATGACGCGACCCGCACGCGGAGCACATCGGCGCCGGAGGCGTGCAGCTCCACGCCCGTCCAGGCGAAGGGGAGGACGACACGGTCGTCGGCCGAGAGCAGCGGGATCGCGTGCAGCGCCGCGTCCAGCAGCGCCGGGTGCAGCGCGAAGCGGTCCGCCGCGCCGGGCAGCACCACCTCGGCGAACACCTCGTCGCCGCGCCGCCAGGCGGCCTTCAGCCCCTGGAAGGCCGGTCCGTACGCCACTCCGGAGTCCGCCAGCGCCTCGTACAGGCCCTCCACGTCCACGGGCTCCGCCCCGGGCGGCGGCCACTGCGCCCTCTCCTGCGCACCGTCGCCGGTGGCCGGGGCCAGTGTTCCGGCGGCGTGGCGGGCCCAGGGCTGATGCATCTCGTCCTCGCCGCGCGAGTACACCTCCACCGGCCGGTGGCCGGCGCCGTCGTCCGGTCCGACCAGCACCTGAAGGGCCACGGCGCCGCGCTCCGCGAGGACCAGGGGCGCCTCGATCGTCAGTTCCTCGATCCGGCCGCATCCCACTTCGTCGCCCGCCCGGACGGCCAGCTCGACGAAGCCCGTACCGGGGAAGAGGAGCCCGCCGCCGACGACATGGTCGGCGAGCCAGGGCTGTGTCCCGGGCGACAGCCGCCCGGTCAGCACCGTCTGGTCCGTGCCCGCGACCCCGACCGCCGCGTCCAGCAGCGGATGGTCGGACGCCTCCGGTCCGCTCCCCGACTCCAGCCAGTACGACTGTCGCTGGAAGGGGTAGGTCGGCAGATCGACGCGCCGTGCCCCGCGGCCGCCGAGAACGGCCTCCCAGTCGACGCGGACTCCGGCGGTGAACAGCCGCCCGACCGCGGTGAACAGGCTTTCCGTCTCGGGATGGTCGCGGCGCAGCGCCGCCGCCATCGTGCCCTCGGCGGTCTGTTGGACCATCGCCGTCAGCACGGCGTCCGGGCCGATCTCCAGGAACCGGGTGACGCCTTCCTCCCGCAGGACGCGCACATCGTCGGCGAACCGCACGGTGTCCCGCACATGCCGCACCCAGTACTCCGCCGACGCCATGTCCTTCGTCAGCCGGATGGCCGGTTCGCGGTAGGTGACGCTCTCGGCGACCTCCCGGTAGTCCTCCAGCATCGGGTCCATCAGCGGCGAGTGGAACGCGTGCGAGACCTTCAGCCGGGCCGTCCTGCGGTCACCGAACCGCTCGGCGAGCGCGGTCACGGCGTCCTCGGCGCCGGAGACGACCACGGCAGCCGGGCCGTTGACGGCCGCGAGCCCCACCCGTTCGCCGAGGAGCGGGGTGACCTCCTCTTCGGTGGCCTGGATGGCCACCATGGCGCCACCGGGCGGCAGGGCCTGCATCAGCTGTCCGCGCGCCGTGATCAGCCGGGCCGCGTCGGCGAGGCCGAACACCCCGGCCACATGCGCCGCCGCCACCTCGCCGATGGAGTGCCCGGTGAGCACGTCCGGTGTGATGCCCCACGACTCCATCAGCCGGAACAGCGCCACTTCGAGCGCGAAGACGGCGGGCTGGGTGAACTCGGTGCGGTTCAGGGCCACTTCGTCGCCCCACATCACCTCGCGCAACGGCATGTCGAGCGCGTCGCACACCTCGTCGAACGCCGCCGCGAACACGGGGAACGTGTCGTACAGCTCCCGGCCCATGCCCACCCGCTGGCTGCCCTGACCGGTGAACAGGAACGCCAGCCTGCCTTCGGTGACCGAGCCGATGACGGTCTCGGACGCTCCGATCCGTACCGCGCGGTGCTCCAGCACCGCCCGGCCCGTCGCGGCCGAGTACGCCACGTCCAGCGCGTCCTGCCCGACGGAGGCCATCCGGTCGAGCTGGGCGTCGAGTGCCGCCCGGGTCCGGGCCGACACCACCAGCGGGACGACCGGCAACTCCCGCCGCTCCGCGGGCGTTTCCTCGATCGGCGGGGCTTCTTCGATGATGGCGTGGGCGTTGGTGCCGCTGATGCCGAAGGAGGACACGCCCGCGCGGCGCGGGCGGTCGCCGCGCGGCCACTCCCGTGCCTCGGTGAGCAGCCGGACCTCGCCGGCCGCCCAGTCCACCTGCGGTGTCGGCTCGTCCACGTGCAGCGTCTTCGGCAGCACGCCGCGCCGCATCGCCTGGACCATCTTGATGACACCCGCCACACCGGCCGCCGCCTGGGTGTGGCCGATGTTCGACTTGATCGACCCCAGCCACAGCGGATCGTCGTCGGGGCGCCCCTGACCGTACGTGGCGAGCAGCGCCTGTGCCTCGATGGGATCGCCCAGCGTGGTGGCCGTGCCGTGCGCCTCGACCGCGTCCACCTCGGCCGGCGTCAGCCCCGCGTTGGCCAGCGCCTGCCGGATCACCCGCTGCTGGGAGGGGCCGTTGGGGGCGGTCAGGCCGTTGCTGGCGCCGTCCTGGTTGGTCGCGGTGCCCCGGACGACCGCCAGGACGGGGTGGCCGTTGCGCCGGGCGTCCGACAGCCGCTCCACCAGCAGCATGCCCACGCCCTCGCCCCAGCCGGAGCCGTCGGCCGCGGCGGCGAAGGACCGGCACCGGCCGTCCCGCGACAGGCCCCGCTGCTCGCTGAACTCGATGAAGTTGTCCGGGGTGGCCATCACGGTGACGCCGCCCGCGAGGGCGAGGGTGCATTCGCCCGACCGCAGCGCCTGGGCGGCCAGGTGCAGGGCGACCAGGGAGGACGAGCAGGCGGTGTCGACGGTGACGGCCGGGCCCTCCAGACCGAGGGTGTAGGCCACGCGGCCGGAGACGATGGCGCCCGTGCTGCTGTTCTGGCTGTAGTCGTGGTACATCATCCCGGCGAACACACCGGTCGGGCTGCCCTTCAGCGTCGTCGGATCGATTCCGGCGCGCTCCAGCACCTCCCAGGACGTCTCCAGCAGCAGCCGCTGCTGCGGGTCCATGACCATCGCCTCGTTCGGCGCGATCCCGAAGAAGCCGGGGTCGAACTCGGCCGCGTCGTACAGGAATCCGCCCTGGTCGACGTAGCTGGTCCGCGGCCGGGTGGCCGTGGGGTCATAGATCCGCTCCAGGTTCCAGCCGCGGTTGTCGGGGAAGGCCGAGATGGCGTCCGTTCCGCCGTCCACCAGCCGCCACAGGTCCTCCGGCGAGGCCACCCCACCGGGATAGCGGCAGGCCATGCCGATGATGGCGATCGGATCGCCGTCGGCCGGGGTCACGACCGTCCGGACGTGGCGCTCGTTCACGGTCCCCGACACCTCGTCCAGCAGATGGCGCGCGAGGACGGCCGGGGTCGGGTAGTCGAACACCAACGTGACCGGCAGCTTCAGTCCCGTCGTCTGGCCCAGCGCGTTGCGCAGCTCCATCGCGGCCAGCGAGTCGACGCCCAGATCGCGGAACGCACGCTCCGGGTCGACGGCCTCCGGCCCGGCGTAGCCGAGCGTCATGGCCGCCTGGCCGCGGACCAGGGTCAGCAGCGTCTCCAGCCGCTGGTCCTCGGACAGGCCCACCAGCCGCTGGCGGAGCCCGTCCGCGTCGGCCCGGTTGCGGGCGGTGCCGCGGGTGACGACGGGCACCAGCCCGCGCAACAGCTCCGGCACCGAGCCGCTCGCCCGGACCGCCGCGAGGTCCAGTTTCACGGGGACGACCGCGGCGGGTGCGTCCGCGCGTGCCGTGTCCCCCCGTACGGCATCCGCGCGCACGGCCGCGTCGGCCCGCACGGCCGCGTCGAAGAGTGCCAGGCCCTCGCGGTGGGACAGCGGGAGGATGCCGCCGCGGGTCATACGGGACCGGTCGGCGTCGCCCAGGCTCCCGGCCATCCCCGAGCTGGTCTGCCACACGCCCCACGCCAGGGACAGCGCGGGCAGTCCCTGGGCGCGGCGGTGTGCGGCGAGGGCGTCCAGGAAGGCGTTGGCCGCCGCGTAATTGCCCTGCCCCGGGGAGCCGATGACCCCGGCTGCCGAGGAGAACAGCACGAACGCGCTCAAGTCCATGTCGCGTGTCAGCTCGTGCAGATGCAGCGCCGCGTCCACCTTCGGACGCATCACCCGGTCCACCCGCTCGGGCGTCAGCGACGCGATCACCCCGTCGTCCAGCACACCCGCCGCGTGGACGACGCCGGTGAGTGAGCGCCCGGCCAGCAGCGCCGCCACGGCCTCCAGGTCGGCCACGTCACACGCGGCCACCTCCACCTCGGCGCCCAGGCCGGTGAGCTCCGCCACCAGCTCGGCGGCGCCCGGGGTGTCCGCGCCCCGGCGGCCGGTCAGCAGCAGCCGTCGTACGCCGTACTCGGTGACGAGATGCCGGGCCAGCAGAGCGCCCAGCACCCCCACCCCGCCCGTCATCAGCACCGAGTCGCCGAACACCGGCGCCGGTTCGTCCTGCGTCCGCGGGGTGTCCGCCACCCGGGCGAGCCGAGGGGCGTAGAGGGTGTTCCCGCGCACCACGATTCGGGGCTCCCCGGTCGCGCACGCCGACGCGATGGCGGCGTCGTCGTCCGCGTCGTCCGCCCCCTCGGCGTCGTCCAAGTCCACCAGGACGAACCGGCCGGGGTCCTCGGTCTGGGCGCTGCGGACCAGGCCCCAGACCGCCGCCGCGGCCAGGTCGGGGGCGTCGTCGCCGGTCACCGGGACCGCACCCCGGGTGACCACCGCCAGACGCGAGGCGGCGGACTGGAGCGCCTCCAGCGCCCCGTTCACCGCCGTACGCACATCGGACCCGGCGGCGATGCGCAGCACCTCGGTGTCGGTGGCCGTGTCGGTGGCCGTGTCCCCGCCGGTGGGCAGGGGGGCCAAGGCGACGTGGAAGAGCGATTCGGTGCGGGGTGCGGTCCGTACGGCGGTGAGCGGCCGCAGCACCAAGGACTCGACGGTGGCGACGGGTTGGCCGGTCGCGTCGCCGATCGTCAGGGCCGCGACGCCGTCCTGGCGCGGGGTGATGCGCACCCGCAGCGCGCCCGCGCCGGAGGCGTGCAGTTCCACGCCCGACCAGGAGAACGGCAGCAGGGCCGCGTCACCGGCCCCCGCCGGGGAGAGGCCGATCGCGTGCAGGCCCGCGTCGAGCAGGGCCGGGTGCAGACCGAAGCCATCGGCCTCCGCGTCGTCCGGCAGGGCGATCTCGGCGAACACCTCGTCGCCGGACCGCCAGGCGGCCCGCAGTCCCTGGAAGGCCGGCCCGTACGCCATTCCCACCTCGACCAACTCCCCGTACAGGGCGGCGACATCCAGGTCCATCGGCTCGGCCCCGGGTGGCGGCCAGGCCGTCAGGTCGGCACCGCCCGCCGAAGTGGCCCCGGTGAGCAGACCGGTGGCATGCCGGTTCCAGGGCAGGTCCATCGCGTCCTGCTCACGCGCGTACACCGTGACCGCGTGGCGGCCCGCCTCGTCCGCCGTGCCGACGACGACCTGTACGGCCACCGCGCCGCGCTCGGTGAGGACCAGTGGCTCGTGGAGGGTCAGTTCCTCGATCCGGCCGCAGCCGACCTCGTCGCCCGCGCGCACCGCCAGCTCCACGAACCCGGTGCCGGGGAAGAGGACCGAGCCGTCGATGACGTGGTCGGCCAGCCAGGGCAGGGCCCCGATCGACAGCCGTCCGGTGAGCACCACCTCGTCCGAGTCCGCGAGCATGACCATCGCGCCGAGCAGCGGGTGGCCCAGCGCGCCCAGCCCCATCGAGACCGCGTCGGCGCCGCCCACCGGATCGGTCAGCCAGTACCGGCGGTGCTGGAAGGCGTACGTCGGCAGCTCCACCTGCCGGGCCCCGGTCCCGGCGAACACCTTCTCCCAGTCGACGTCCACGCCGTGGGTGTGGGCCTGGGCCAGGACGGTCAGGAAACGGTCCAGGCCACCGTCGTCGCGGCGCAGGGTACCGATCGCGGTGTGTTCCATGCTGGGTGCCAGCACCGGATGCGCGCTGGCCTCGATGAACACGTCCATGCCCCGTTCGGTGAGCAGGCCGATCACCCGGTCGAACTCCACGGTCTGCCGGAGGTTCCGGTACCAGTAGCCCGCGTCCAGCTCCGTGGTGTCCATGAGGTCGCCGGTCACGGTGGAGTAGAAGGGGATGCGCGCGGCGCGGGGCCGGATCGGCGCCAGCACCTCCAGCAGCTCCTGCTCGATCCGCTCCACCTGCGCCGAATGCGAGGCGTAGTCCACCGGAATCCGCCGCGCCCGCACGTCCTCCGCCTCACACGCGGCAAGCAGTTCCTCCAGGGCGCCCACCTCGCCCGAGACCACCGTCGAGGCGCCGCCGTTCACCGCCGCGATGGACATCCGGTCGCCCCACCGGGAGAGCCGCCGTTCCGCCTCCTCCCGGGGCAGGGCGACCGACACCATGCCGCCCTGTCCGGACAGCGCGGGCAGCGCCCTGCTGCGCAGCGCCACCACCCGGGCCCCGTCCCGCAACGACAGCGCTCCGGCCACGCTCGCCGCGGCGATCTCCCCCTGGGAGTGGCCCACCACCGCGACGGGCTCCACGCCGTAGTGCCGCCACAGCCCCGCGAGCGACACCATGACCGCCCACAGCACGGGCTGGACCACATCGACGCGTTCCAACATGGCCTCGTCGCCCAGGGCGTCGCGGACCGACCAGTCCACGAAGGGCGCCAGCGCCTCTTCGCACGCGGCCATCTGCTCCGCGAACACCTCGGACGACGCGATCAGCTCGACCGCCATCCCCACCCACTGCGACCCCTGCCCCGGGAACACCATCACCGGGCCGGTCGCGGAGCGGGCCGACACCACCGGCGCCTGCCCCTGCGCCACGGCGGCGAGACCCTGTGCGATCTCCTCGCCCCGGGCGCCCACCACCGCGGCCCGGTACGCGAACGGCGCCCGCAGCGTCGCCAGCGACCACCCCACGTCCGCCGGGCGCGGCTCCCCCGCCGCCACGTCCCGCAGCCGCTGCGCGTACGCGCGCACCGCGGCTTCGGACGTGCCCGAGATCACCCAGGGCACCACCGGGCGCTCCGAGCCGTCCTGCGGCTCCGCCACGTCCTCGACCGGCCGAGCTTCCTCCAGGACCACATGTGCGTTCGTCCCGCTGGCGCCGAACGACGACACCGCGGCGCGGCGCGGGCCCTCGCCCTCCGGCCAGGCCCGGGCCTCGGTCAGCAGCCGGACGTTCCCCGCCGACCAGTCCACCTGCGGCGACGGCTCGTCCACGTGCAGCGTCTTGGGCAGGATCCCGTGCCGCATCGCCTGCACCATCTTGATCACACCCGCGACGCCCGCGGCCGCCTGCGTGTGACCGACGTTCGACTTGACCGAGCCCAGCCACAGCGGCCGGTCGTCCGGGCGCTCCTGCCCGTAGGTGGCGAGCAGCGCCTGCGCCTCGATCGGATCGCCCAGCGTCGTCCCCGTGCCGTGTGCCTCCACCGCGTCCACATCGGCCGCGGACAGGCCCGCGTTCGTCAGCGCCTGCTGGATGACCCGGCGCTGGGACGGGCCGTTCGGCGCGGTCAGGCCGTTGCTGGCGCCGTCCTGGTTGACGGCGCACCCGCGTACGACCGCGAGCACCCGGTGGCCGTTGCGGCGCGCCTCCGACAGCCGCTCCAGCACCAGCACGCCGACGCCTTCGCCCCACCCGGTGCCGTCGGCCGCCGCGGCGAACGCCTTGCAGCGGCCGTCCGGCGACAGGCCCCGCTGGCGGCTGAACTCCACGAAGGTGACCGGCGTCGACATGACCGTCACCCCGCCGGCCAGCGCCAGGGAACACTCCCCGCCGCGCAGCGCCCTGACCGCCATGTCGAGCGCGACCAGCGACGACGAGCAGGCGGTGTCGACCGTCACCGCCGGGCCTTCGAGACCCAGGGTGTAGGCCACCCGGCCGGACACCAGCGCGCCCGTCACGCTGCTGCCCGGATAGTCGTGGTACACCAGCCCCGCGAACACGCCCGTGGCGCTGCCCTTCAGCGACGGCGGGTCGATTCCGGCCCGCTCCACCGCCTCCCACGAGGTCTCCAGCAGCAGCCGCTGCTGCGGATCCATCGCCAGCGCCTCCAGCGGGCTGATCCCGAAGAACTCGGGATCGAAGTCGCCCGCGCCGTCGAGGAAACTGCCGTGCCGGACGTAGCTGGTGTTCTCGCCCGTCCCGTCCGGGTCGTACAGCCCGTCCAGGTTCCAGCCCCGGTCGGTGGGGAACTCGCCCACCGTGTCCCGGCCGTCGGCGACCAGCTCCCACAGCCCCTCCGGCGTGGCCGCGCCACCGGGGAAACGGCACGCCATTCCCACGATCGCGATCGGCTCCCGCTCCCGGTCCTCCACCTCGTGCAGACGGCGCCGGGTTTGCTGCAACTCACCGGTAGCAAGCCGCAGATACTCCCGCAGCCGGTCCTCGTTGGAGTCCTTCGACATCGTCATCAACCCATCCGTGAAAGTCCACAAGCAGACGCGGTGTCCGTCAGGACAGTCCCAGTTCCTTGTTCAGCGCCTCGAACAGCTCGTCGTCGGAAGCATCGGCAGCGGGCGCCGGGGCGCCGTCCGGCCCGCCGTCCGCCACCACGCCGCTCCGGGCGTCCCGCGCCCGCCGCGACAGCGCTTCCAGCCGTGCCGTGACCTTGGCGTGCGCCGCGTCGTCGTCCGCCGCGAGCGCGGTCAGGGCGGCCTCCACCCGGCTCAGTTCGGCCAGCAGCGGCGCGGCGGGGTCGGCGTCGACCGGTTGGTAGTTCTCGTGCAGCAGACCGGCGACGGCGAGCGGTGTCGGGTAGTCGAAGACCAGCGTCGGAGGCAGTGAGAGACCGGTCTCGGCGTTGAGCGCGTTACGCAGTTCCACGGCGCCCAGCGAGGTGAGGCCCAGCTCGTTCACCGCGCGGTCCGGCGGCACGGCGTCGACGCCGTGGTGCCCCAGGATGCGTGCGACGTGGCCGCGTACGAGGTCCACCAGGAGCTGTTCGCGCTCCGCCCCGCTCAGCCCGTTCAGTCGCCGCTCCAGTGACGCCCTGCCGGACGGCGCCCGGCGGGCCGGGGCGCGTACGAGCCCGCCGAACAGCGCGGGAAGTGCCCCCGTCTCGGCCTGGGCGCGCATCACCGCCAAATCGAAGCGGACCGGAAGCGTCGCGGGCGGCCGCCCGGGCACGGTCGCCGCGTCCAGCAGCGCGAGCCCCTCGACGGGGGACAGCGGTGGCATTCCGGTACGCCGGAGCCGCTGCAACTCGGCCTCGTCCAGCCGGTCGGCCATGCCCCCGACCTGGGTCCATGGCCCCCAGCCCAGGCACAGCGCGGGCAGCCCCCGGGCGGCGCGATACCGGGCGAGCGCGTCCAGCCAGGCGTTCGCGGCGGCGTAGTTGCCCTGTCCGGCGCCGCCGAGGGTGCCCGCGACGGACGAGAAGAGCACGAACGCCGAGAGGTCGTGGTCGCGGGTGAGGTCGTGCAGATGCCACGCGGCATCCACCTTCGGCCTCATGACCGCGTCCAGCCGCTCGGGCGTCAACGCCCCGAGCAGCACATCGTCCACGATCCCGGCCGAGTGCACGACGCCCGTCAGCTGCCGTCCGGCGACGAGCGCGGCCACGGCGTCCCGGTCGGCGACATCGCAGGCCGCCACTTCCACTGACGCGCCCAACTCGGCCAGTTCCGAGACCAGTTCGGCTGCTCCCGGCGCGTCCATGCCGCGGCGGCTGGTCAGCAGCAGGCTCTTGACGCCGTGCTCACCGGCCAGGTGGCGGGCGGTCAGGGCGCCGAGGCCGCTCGTGCCACCGGTGATCAGGACCGTGCCGTCCGGGCCCCACGACGGGCCGCCGTCCAGCGCCGGGACGCGGGCCAGCCGCGGCACCCGGATCTCGCCGTCGCGCACGGCCATCTCGGGCTCGCCGGGTAGGCGCAACGCCTCCGCGGGCGGTTCGGCGCCGGGGTCGGCCTCGGCGTCCAGATCGACCAGGACGAACCGGCCCGGATACTCCCCCTCCGCCGCGCGCACCAGTCCCCACACCGCCGCGTGCCCCAGGTCGGTGCCGTCGGTCGCGCCCCGTGTGACGACCACGAGCCTGGCGGACTCCGACCGCTCATCGATCAGCCACTTCTGCACGACGGACAGCACCTGCCGGGTCAGCGCACGGAAACCCTCGGGCGTGGTGTCCTCGACCGGCGGGCACGCGTAGACCACATGGGTGCCGGCCTCGGAATCCGCGGGCGGCACAGGTGGGGCGATCCACTCCACGTGGAAGAGCGATTCACGGCCTCCGGTGTGCGCCCGCACCTCCTCCGTGGACAGCGCCCGTGTCTCCGCCGACTCCACCGACAGGACCGGGTGCCCTTCCTCATCGACACGCACCGAGGCCCCGCGCCACGCGTGGGCGAGGGTCGGTTCGCCGTCGGTGCGCACGCCCGCGGCCTCTGCGGCGGCGTCGAGCACCGTGGCGTACGTCGCCTCGTCGCGCACCCAGGAGGGGCCGTCGGCCTCGGCGGCCAGGACACCCGTGGCGTGCTTCACCCAGGCCGTCCGGCCGTCACACCGCGCGTGCACGCTGACGGCCCCCTCCTCGTCGACCAGCACGCGCAGCGTCACGACGTCCTCGGGGTCGGCCATGACCAGCGGTGCGTGGAGGCCGAGTTCCTCGACCCGGCCCCGGCCCGTGCGCTCGGCGGCGAACAGGGCCAGTTCCAGGAACACCTGCCCGGGCACCACCACCACGCCGAAGGCGTCATGGTCGGTGAGCCAGGGGTGGGAGTCGAGGGAGAACCGCCCGGTGAACACCGCCCCGCCGTCCTCGGGAAGCTCCACCATCGAGGTCAGCAGCGGATGGTCGACGGCGTCGGCCCCGGGGAGGGCCGTGGGCTGCTCGATCAGCCAGTAGCGGGTGCGCTGGAAGGGATACGTGGGCAACTCCACGCGCCGGGCACCGCGCCCCGCGAACACCGCGGC
>NZ_JAIWIH010000065.1:0-33262 GCF_052851135.1 Streptomyces sp. BRA346
ATGGTACTGCAGGGGGGACCCTGTGGGAGAGTAGGACGCCGCCGAACAATTTTTGGAAAAGGCCCTGTTGGGAGCTTCAAGCTCCCAACAGGGCCTTTTCGTCTTTGTAAGCTGCACGCCATGCGCTACGACATGGTCATCTTCGACAACGACGGAGTGCTCGTCGACAGCGAGCCGATCTCCAATCGGCTCCTCGCGGGCTATCTCACCGAACTGGGACACCCCACCAGCTACGAGGACTCCCTGCGGGACTACATGGGATCCGCCATGCACCGCATCCACGACCTGGTCCTGGAGCGCACCGGGCAGCGACTGCCCGCCGACTTCGACGCCACCTTCCACTCCCGCGTCTTCGACGCCTTCCGCCGTGAGCTGGAGCCCGTCGCCGGGGTCGCCACGACGCTGAACGGGCTGCGGGCGGAGGGGATCCCGTACTGCGTCGCCTCCTCCGGAAGCCATGAGCGCATACGGGTCGCCCTCCGGAAGACGGGGCTCTACGACTACTTCGGCGAGGACCGCATCTTCAGCTCCGAGGACGTGGGCCGGGGCAAGCCCGCCCCCGACCTCTTCCTCCACGCGGCGAGCCGCATGGGCGCCGCCCCCGAGCGGTGTGCCGTCGTCGAGGACAGCCCCCTCGGCGTGCGCGCCGCGCTGGCGGCCGGGATGGACGCGTACGGCTACACGGCCATGACCCCGGCAGACCGGCTCCCAGGCGCCTGCGCCTACTTCTCGGACATGGCCGAACTGCGAATACTGCTCAGCTCTACCCACAGGTAGCTCCAGGGGCCTACGCTCCTCGGCCATGACGGATACGCGCCAGGGCCCGCGGCTGCGGCATGGCCGGGCCTCGCTGGCCATCAGCTTCTTCGCCCAGGGCGCGATCTTCGCTCTGCTCGTGACCCGGATACCCGCGCTCCAGGACCGCTACGGGATATCCGACGGACTGCTGCCCCTCTTCCTCGCCGCCGTGCCCGTACTGGCCGGTGTGGGCAGCGTCGCCACCGAGCACCTCGTCAAGCGCGTGCGGCCGGGGCGGGTGCTGCGCGGGGTCCAGCCCGTCGTCTCGCTCGCCCTGCTCGCGGCGGGCTCCGGCACGGCGGTGTGGCAGCTCGCCGTGGCGCTCGCGGTCTTCGGCCTCACCGTCGGGGCGCTCGACGCGTCGATGAACATGCTCGGGGTGAGCCTGCAACGCGCGTACGGGCGCAGCATCATGCTCGGCTTCCACGCCGCGTACAGCCTGGGCGGGATCGCCGGGGCGTCGCTCGCCTGGGCGGGCGCGCACTGGGACCTGCCGCTGGCCGCGCTCTACGCGCCGCTGGTGGCGGTCCTCGTGCCCGTGGCGTTCGTCGCGGGCCGCTGGTTCGCGGACGACAAGGACGGCCCCGGCGGAGAGGGCGACACGAACGAGGCGGGGGCGGTGAACATGAAGCTGCTGCTGCCGCTCTGCCTCGTCATGACCTTCGCCTACATCGGCGACTCCACGGTCTCCAACTGGTCCGCCAAGTACCTCGAGGACGTGCTGCACAGCTCCGATCAGCTGGCGACGGTGCCGTACAACGTCTACATGGTCACCACCCTCCTCGGCCGTACCTTCGGCGACCTCGGGGTTCGGCGCTTCGGCGCGGCCGCCGTCGTCCGGGCCGGGGCGCTGCTCGCGGCGGGCGGGTTCGCCGTGGTCGCGGCGGCGCCCGGGGCCTGGGTGGGGATGCTCGGGTTCACGCTGCTGGGGCTCGGGCTGTGCGTCCTGGTGCCGCAGACGTTCGCCGCCGCCGGGCGGCTCTTCCCCGGGGCCTCGGACGCGGCCATCGCGCGCCTGAACATTTTCAATTACGTGGGCTTTCTGATCGGTTCGCCGCTCGTGGGCGCGCTGGGGGGTGCGTGGAACTACCGCGGGGCGATGCTCGTGCCGATGGCGCTCGTCCTCGTGACGTTGGTCCATGCGAGGTCGTTCACGGCTGTACCGGCCCGATACGGTGACGGGCATGAGCGGCCGCGCACAGTTGATGTGGGATGAGGAAGTAACCGGGTACGACTTCGGTGCCGGGCATCCGATGGACCCGGTCCGGCTCGCGCTGACCATGAGGTTGGTGGAGGCGTACGGGCTCGACCGGGCGGTCGAGGTGGTGGCCGCCAAGGCGGCCGGCGACTCGACGCTGCGGCTGGTGCACCGCCAGGAGTACATCGAGGCGGTGCGGCGGGCGTCGGTCGATCCGGCGGCCGCGGACGGTTCGTACGGGCTCGGGACCATGGACGACCCGGCGTTCGCCGGAATGCACGAGGCGTCGGCGCTGATCGCCGGGCAGTCGGTGGGCGCGGCGGAGAGCGTCTGGCGCGGTGAGGCGCTGCACGCGGTGAACTTCGCGGGCGGGCTGCACCACGCGATGCCCGGCGGCGCCGCCGGGTTCTGTGTGTACAACGACGCGGCGCTGGCGGTGGCCCGGCTGCTGGAGCTGGGCGCCGAGCGGGTCGCGTACGTGGATGTCGACGTGCACCACGGCGACGGTGTGCAGGCGGCCTTCTGGGACGATCCGCGGGTGCTGACGATCTCGCTGCACGAGCATCCGCGCACCCTCTTCCCGCAGACCGGATGGCCCGAGGAGACGGGCGGCCAGGGCGCCGAGGGCTCGGCGGTGAACGTGGCGCTCCCGGCCGGGACCGGGGACGCGGGCTGGCTGCGGGCCTACCACGCGGTGGTGCCGGAGCTGTTGGCCGCGTTCCGCCCGCAGGCGCTGGTGACCCAGCACGGCGCGGACACCCACATCGAGGACCCCCTCGCGCACCTGGGCGTGACCGTGGACGCGCAGCGTGCGGTCGCGGAGAGCTGCCACCGGCTGGCGCACGAGTACGCGGACGGGCGCTGGGTGGCCCTCGGGGGCGGCGGCTACGCGGTGGTGGAGGTGGTGCCGCGGTCGTGGACGCATCTGGTGGCGATCGCGGCGGGGCGTCCGGTGGCGCCGGAGGCGGAGGTGCCGGAGGAGTGGCGGCACGAGGTGTACCGGCGGACCCGGCTGGAGGCGCCGCGGCGGATGACGGACGGGCGTGAGCCGCGCTGGCAGGACTTCGCCGAGTCCGGCTACGACCCGGCGGACCGCCTGGACCAGGCGATTCTGGCGACCCGGCGGGCCGTCTTCCCTCACCACGGCCTGCTGCCCTAGGGGGTGTCTCGCCGGTCATGCCGGGCTCCCGACGCCTGGCACGGCACCTCGCGGCCCCGCGCTCGTCGCGCTCCGCGCCTCCCCCAGCTACCGCTGGGAGGTGCCCCCTGCGCTCTCCTCACGCGGGTTGCGATGCTCCCCCAGCTACCGCTGGGAGGTGCCCCCTGACGCCGCTCGCTGATCCGGCCTGACCGACAAGACACCCCCTCGGGGCGTTCCCCTTCGGGCGCGGACGGTGATCCAGCAGCATCGGTGGGGTGTTGAGTACCGCCGCGCTGCGTGCGCATCTGCTGGCGGCGCGGCTCGCCGGGCCGGTGGCCACCAGCCGGGAGGAGAGCCTGCGCCGCTATCGGCTCTTCGCCGCCCGTGACCCCCGGGTGCTGCTGGGCCTGGAGCCCGAATACGACTGGTCCTTCGCCGAATTGCTTCGCCTCATGGGGAGTAAATGCGGGGTTTCGGTCAACCCGGCGGATGTCTCCGGTCACGATGTGATCGACCCGGAGCGTACGATCGCCGCCCTCCAGACCTTCGCGGACCGGCTCCGGGTGGCCGCGGAGACCCGGGCGCCGGTGCTCCTGGGCACCGGCCACCCCCACCGTCTCCTGGGTTTCTACGCCGCGTTGGCGGCGGCCCTCTCGGCGGCCGGATGCCGGATCCTCACCCCAGCGGAGGGTAGATGTGTCGACATAACGACTCGGTTTGGCGTACGTACGTACCAGCTCACCTACGTACGGGGAGTCGCGATGGTGCGGGAACCCGGCGCCCGGCCGACCGCGAGTGAGCCGGGCGCCCACAGCCACTCGCCCCTCCCGGTTCGCGTCGCCCTCGCCTGTGCCGCGGAGTCCGGCGGGCCCCTCCCCGGGCTGGTGATCGGGGACCATGGATGGGTCTGCGGAGCAGGTCAACTGGGGTTTGCGGCCATCGGGCTGGGCGACACCGACGACCCCGCGCTGTTCGTCGGGGAGGCCGAGGGACAGGTGTCCGTCGCCGTTCCACTTGATGACGCTGTGCGGTCTGGTTACTACCGGCCGCTTACTCGCTATGTACTCAATCGAGCGTGTCTGTCACAGTAGGCGTGCGATCGCTACTCCTCTTCCCCACTCGCATCACCCGCCCCTAACCTGGGGATGAGCGCGCATGCGAGCAGGAGTCACCGGAGGGGAAGCCGGTGCCCGACATGTGCGGAAGGTTCAGGTGGTGTGTCATGGCTGCTGGCGAACGGCCTCTGAATGAGGTTCAGTTTCTGACCGTGGCGGAAGTCGCCTCGGTGATGCGAGTCTCCAAGATGACCGTGTACCGATTGGTGCACAGCGGTCATCTGCCGGCGATCAGGGTGGGCAGGTCCTTCCGGGTCCCGGAGCAAGCGGTGCATGAGTACCTCCGCGAGTCCTATGTGGGGGTGGAGTCCGCTTAGGCCACTTAGGCCGACGCCCCTCGGATTACGTGGTTCGCCCGGTGGCGGGTAGGCTGGCCCGATGTAGGTCGTGTGGGCTCGGACGCCCCGCACCGAGTGAATCGAAGTGAGCGAGGGTAGTCGTGGGCTCTGTTATCAAGAAGCGGCGCAAGCGGATGGCGAAGAAGAAGCACCGCAAGCTGCTCAAGCGCACGCGCGTCCAGCGTCGTAACAAGAAGTAGGACCAGCGGCGCTGTGTTCGTCCCGCAGCCCTTCCACCCATGGTGGAAGGGCTGCGGTGCGTCCGGCGGGGCCCTCGGCTCAAAACGTCGCACCGCGCGGCGAGTGGTCATCACAGCGCAACATCGAGCGGTTACGGTGTTCCGCACAGCCCAGCTCGGAAAACTCGGACGAGGGTGGGAAGGAAGGCGCTGATCTTGGGAAAGGTCGTGCTCGTCACCGGAGTCGCCCGCCGGCTGGGGGGCCGATTCGTACGGCGCATACAGCGTGAGCCGGACGTCGACCGGGTCATCGGAGTCGACGCGGTCGCTCCCGAACACCAGCTGGGCGGGGCCGATTTCGTCCGGGCCGACATCCGCCACCCCACGATCGGGAAACTCCTCGCCGAATTCGGCGTCGACACCGTCGTCCACATGGACATCAACGGCACCCCGCTGGGCGCCCGCGGAAATCGCACCTCGGTCAAGGAAACCAACGTCATCGGCACCATGCAGCTGCTCGGTGCCTGCCAGAAGGCGCCGTCGGTCCGGCGGCTGGTGGTGAAATCCAGCACCAGCGTGTACGGCTCCGCGCCCCGCGACCCCGCCGTCTTCAGCGAGACCACCCCGCCCAAGTCGCTGCCGAGCGGTGGCTTCGCCAAGGACACCGTCGAGGTCGAGGGGTACGTACGCGGCTTCGCCCGGCGCCGCCCCGACGTCGCGGTGTGCGTGCTGCGCTTCGCCAACATCCTGGGGCCGTGCGCGGACTCCCCGCTCGCCGAGTACTTCGCGCTGCCGGTGCTGCCCACCGTCATCGGCTACGACCCGCGACTCCAGTTCGTCCACGAGAAGGACGCCCTCGAGGTGCTGCGGATCGCCGCCTCCGAGCCGCGCCGCGGCACGCTCAACAGCGGCACGTTCAACATCGCGGGCGACGGGGTGCTGCTGCTCTCCCAGGCCGCCCGCCGCCTCGGCCGCCCCACCCTGCCGCTGCTGCTGCCGACCCTGCGGTGGGCCCGCACCGCGCTGCGGTCCCTCGGCATCACCGACTTCTCGCCCGAGCAGGTCCGGCTGCTCACCCACGGCCGGGTGGTGGCCACGACCCAGATGCGCGAGACGCTGGGATTCGACCCCGAGTACACCACCGCGGGCGCCTTCGCGGACTATGTGCACAGCCGCGGTCCCGGGCTGCTCCCGCCCGAGACCCTCGCCCGTACCATCGACCGGCTCGGTGCACTGCTGCCCGCCGGAGCCCAGAAATGAGGAGCGCACCACCATGGCGGATGCCAAGGTCATTCCGTTCGGTGAGGAACCCCGGTCCCGGCGGAAGGGGCTGCGCACGGGCCGTTCGAACCGGTCCCAGGGCCCGTTGAAGCCCGTACCGCAGCAGCGCGACGAGGAGCTGGAGCACCACCCCGAGACCGCCGCGGCGGCCGCCCCGCCACCGCCTCCGCACCCGCCCAAGCGGGCCCCCGGCGGCGGCGACTGGGAGCGCAAGCTCGCCCACGGGCTGAGCTTTCTGCGCCGCCGGATCACCGGCGAGTACGAGGTCGACGACTTCGGCTACGACGAGGACCTCACCGACCAGGTGCTGATGTCCATGCTCCGCCCGATGTACGAGAAGTACTTCCGGGTCGAGGTGAAGGGCATCGAGAACATTCCGGAGAAGGGCGGCGCCCTCGTGGTCGCCAACCACTCCGGGGTGCTGCCGCTGGACGGGCTGATGCTCCAGGTCGCGGTGCACGACAACCACCCGGCCCAGCGCCATCTGCGGCTGCTCGCCGCCGACCTGGTCTTCGTGCTGCCGGTCGTCAACGAGCTGGCCCGTAAGGCCGGTCACACCCTCGCCTGCTCCGAGGACGCCCAGCTGCTGCTGGAGCGCGGCGAGGTCGTCGGGGTGATGCCGGAGGGCTTCAAGGGCATCGGGAAGCCGTTCGCGGACCGGTACAAGCTCCAGCGGTTCGGGCGGGGCGGCTTCGTCTCGACGGCGCTGCGCGCCGGGGCGCCGATCGTGCCGTGCTCGATCGTGGGCGCGGAGGAGATCTACCCGATGGTCGGGAACGCGAAGACGCTCGCCCGGCTGCTGGGGATTCCGTACTTCCCGATCACGCCGACGTTCCCGCTGCTCGGCCCGCTGGGGGCGGTGCCGCTGCCGACGAAGTGGACGATCCAGTTCGGTGAGCCCATCCCGACGGACGGACACCCGCCGGAGGCCGCGGACGACCCGATGCTGATGTTCAACCTCACGGATCAGGTAAGGGAAACGATCCAGCACACGCTGTACAAGCTGTTGGTGCAGCGCCGCTCGGTGTTTTTCTGAGGCGCTCAGGGGCGAGGCCGTGGCGCGGCGCGAGCTCCAGACCGACGGACGGAGTCCGGCGCGGCCCGCCGAAGCTCGGGAGGCCCCCAGGGCCGAGCAATGCGAGGGTGGCCAGAACGGGAGGGCCAAGCTGTTGGTGCAGCGCCGCTCGGTGTTCTTTTAAGGTGACGGCGTTCGGGGCCCGGCGCTGCCGGACCCCGAACGATCACCTCGTCTCGTCGCCGTCGAGATCCAGACCCGGCAGCAGGTCGGGCAGCAGCGGCGGGATGGTGATGTCCGGCTGGGACGGCTTGCCGCCACCCGTGTCGCCCTTGCCCGTGGACGGGCTCGGCGTCGCCGCGCCGGTCGGGGGCTCCAGCAGACCACCGGCACCACCCACCAGGCCGCCCTGCTCCTCGGGTGTGGCCGACGCCGACGGGTGCGGCTTGGCGGAGGCGTCACCGGGGCGGCTGTGGCTCGGGGTGGCCGAGGAGGACGCCGACTGGCCGCGCTCCGGCTCCACCGCGCCGGGGCGCGGTGGCAGCTCGCCGCTCGGCTGGCCGGACTGCCCGTGCTGCTCCCGGGAGGTGGGCAGCAGCGAGCGCAGCGGACCGACCTCATCGTCTATGGCGTCGAAGACCGAGCTGACCTGTTCGCCGACGTCCATGAGCTGGACCGGCAGCTGCTCGCGCAACCGGCTCCAGCCGTCGCGGTGCGCCGTGGCGAAGGTGGACAGCTCCCGGATCGGGCCGAGCGAGCCGTCCCGCTTGTACACCCCGCGCAGCAGCCGGTGGCCCTCGGACGCGTCATGGCGCATCCCGGACAGGGCCCGGCGGATCTCGCCGAGCTGGTCGTGGTCGAGGTCGCCGGAGCGGGCCCGCTCCATCAGCCGACGCGCCTCGCTCAGCCGGGTGGACGCCTGGTCCAGATAGATCCGGCCGCGGTCGGCGTCGCCGTCGGCCATCTCCAGCTTCAGGTCCTCCATGCCCCGCTTGAACCCGTAGAGGGTGTCGCCCGGGAGGGCGTCGGAGCTGGCCGCGGCGACTCCGCCGAACGCGCCCGCCGCGACTCCCACGGTGAGCCCCCCGGCCGCGAGCCCCTTGGACCAGCGGGAGCGGGGCCGGAGTCTGGCGATCGGGGGTTTCGCCCGGTGGGCGCCGCTGCTGCGGCGGCGCTGCTCGGGGACGCGGGACGCGCCGTCCGCGAAGGCGGCCTCCATGGCGGCGATGAGCTGGGCCCGCTGGGTGGTTTTGACGTCGGCGGACAGTGTCGGCGCGGGCAGCTCGCCGAGCTGCCGCGCCAGGCCCACCAGCCGCTGCTGCTGGCCGGGGCTGTCCGCCGCCGGGCCGGACGGTTCGGCGGCGGCCGCTGTCGCGGTCGCCCCGGTCGTGTCCTGGGACGCCCGGTGCCGGCTCTCCAGAGCCTCCAGGGCCTCCAGCGCCTCGGCGAAGGCGTTCGCCCGCCGGTGCGCCGATACGTTCGCGATCACGGGCGGCACCTCCTCTTCTCGTGACGGTCGACTCCCCAGGACACCTGGAGGTTCCGTGCCATGCGCGCGTCCACCCGATCGAGTGAGGGGACTACGGGCAGGGTACGACCGCGAGGCGCCTGCATCTCCCACAACGAGCGGCGCAGCACAGGGGTTACGCCCTCCCGATGATCGGACCACACGTCGCGCCCGCGCTTCCCGGGGTCAGCGGGCGTCGTCCGGCAGCAGCCGCGCCAGGGTGCGCACGGCCCGGTACTGGAGGGTCTTGATCGCGCCCTCGTTCTTCCCCATGACGCGGGCGGTCTCGGCGACCGAGAGGCCCTGGAGGAAGCGGAGGGTCACGCACTCCTGCTGCTGCGGGTTGAGTTTTCGCACCGCCTGGAGCAGCGCCGCGTTGGAGAGGGACTCCAGGACGGAGTCCTCCGGGCTGCGCTCGACCTCGTTGGCGTCGAGCATCTCGCCGGTGGTGACCTCCAGCCGGAAGCGGCTGGACTTGAAGTGGTCGGCGACGAGGTTGCGGGCGATCGTCACCAGCCAGGCGCCGAAGTCGCGGCCCTGCCAGGTGAAGGTCCCGATGCGGCGCAGGGCGCGCAGGAACGTCTCGCTGGTGAGGTCCTCGGCGGTGGCCCGGCCACCGACCCGGTAGTAGATGTAGCGGTACACCGTGTCGGCGTACTGGTCGTAGAGGCGCCCGAAGGCCTCGGCCTCGCCCGCCTGGGCGCGCTCCACGAGGTCCATCATCCGGCGGCTGTCGCTGTCGGCGCCGGGCCGCCGGGCGGTGGAGGTGGAGCCGCGGGAACGTCTGCCGACCGCTGCCCCGCCGTCCGTGAGCGCATAGCAGGGACCGGCGGTGCCGGACCGGCTGACCGTGCCGTCGGACGGACCGGCGGGACGGGCGGGGCCGGCCGCACCGGCGGGCACGGGCGAGGCGAGGGCGAGGGCGGGGACGGCATACGCGGTGGGGACGAAGCCGCGCAGACAGTCGAGGACCGTTGCGCGCAGCGTAGCCAGGCCCGAGGCGTCAACCCCGACGTGTGGGTACACGGGACTCCCAGAGGCAGAGCTTCCATCACGTGCAGTACGGGACCGTTCACCCGCCGTAGGGACGCGTGGGTACCGGTTTGCGTCTAAGGAGAATAACGCTTCGTATAGGCGGCGCTACACCCAGTTGCTCAAATCATCGTTTCCGTCTGCTTCGTTATGGGTTGATGACGGATCAAGTGTCGAATGAAGTATGGGAGTTGATCGGAAAGGTTCGCTGGTTGTGCGCTGGTATGGCGTGTTGTGACAAACCGGCGGTAAGGGGACTGGCGAGGGCGCTATGGGGCACCAAACGCGGATTGTCTGAAACGGGACGGACGCGATCGTCCGATGACCGTCCGTATCGCTGCCCATGCCGTCACGCAGCGCGACAATCGGTCAAGGGCGGGCATGCCCGGTCACCCTCGTACGGCGACGGTGGGTCACGGTGCGGGAGGTGCCTCCGGGGGCGGGAGATGCCCCTGGGGCGAACTAGGGGTGTCCGCACAGTCGCGTCGGATCAGCCCGCGGCGTCAGGGGGCACCTCTCGGCGGTAGCCGGGGGAGCGTGCGATCGCAAGGCGGAGGGTCGCCCTCGCGGGGGCACCTCCCGGACGGAGTCCGGGGGCGGGCCTACTCGGGCGACCCCGACAACGCAGCGAGAGGACACCCCCTAGCGCCTGCGGCGGTGGAGGGCCACGGCGGCCGCCGTGCCGCCCGCCACCGCACCCACCCCGGCCGCGGCCGGGATGCCGATGCGGGCCGCCTTGCGGCCGGTGCGGTAGTCGCGCAGCCGCCAGCCGCGCTCGCGGGCGTGCTTGCGCAGCTGCCCGTCGGGGTTCACGGCGTAGGGGTGGCCGACGATCGACAGCATCGGGATGTCGTTGGAGGAGTCGCTGTACGCGGCGCAGCGGCTCAGGTCGAGCCCCTCGGCCGCCGCCAGCGCGCGGACGGCCTCCGCCTTCGCGGGGCCGTGCAGCGGTTCGCCGACCAGTTTGCCGGTGTACACGCCGCCGACGGACTCGGCCACCGTCCCCAGCGCCCCGGTCAGTCCCAGCCGACGGGCGATGATCGTGGCGGTTTCGACGGGGGCCGCGGTCACCAGCCACACCCGCTGCCCGGCGTCCAGGTGGGCCTGGGCGAGGGCGCGGGTGCCGGGCCAGATGCGGTCGGCCATGTACTCGTCGTAGATCTCCTCGCCGATCGACATCAGCTCGGCGACCCGGTGGCCCTTGACGATCGACAGCGCGCTGCTGCGCACGTCCTCCATGTGGGCCGGGTCCTCGACTCCGGCCATCCGGAACCACGTCTGCTGCCAGGCGAAGCGGGCCAGCTCGCGTTTGCGGAAGAAGTGCCGCTTGTAGAGGCCGCGGCCGAAGTGGAAGAGCGCGGCGCCCTGCATGACCGTGTTGTCCAGGTCGAAGAAGGCGGCGGCCTGCTCGTCCCCGACGACGGGGAACTCCGGCTCGGCGGCGGTCGGTGGCGGGGCAGTCTCGGCCGACGACTTGCGTGCCGCCTCGGCCGATGCCTCTCCGGCGAGGACACTCCGCTCCGTGGCGGGCTGTCGACGTCGGGTGAACCATCCCAGTGCGGCCATGGAGCGAGCATAGCCACGCCTTCGGAGCTTCCCGTTACGCCCCGGTGTCGCGCGGATTCAGGTTACGCGAAAGGGGGGCGGGCGCGGGGGCTGCCGTCAGCCGCCGAGGGCGGCGCGCAGCCGCTTGGGGTCGACCCGCCAGAAGTCGTGCTGGGCGCCGTCGACCAGGACAACCGGAATCTGCTCCCAGTACTTCCGGTGCAGCTCCTCGTCCTGGGTGATGTCCTTCTTCTCCCAGGGGGTGCCCAGCTCGCCGCAGACCCTCTCGATCACGGCCTCGGCGTCCTCGCAGAGGTGGCAGTCGGGCTTGCCGATCAGCGTCACGGTGCGCTCGCTGGGCTTCTTGCGGTGGCTACGGCGCAACAGCGGACTCATGCCCCCATGATGCCCGCCCCTGCCGGGGCGCGGGGCGATCAGTTCGGCTGTGGGGCCCGGAGCGGTTTACCATCGTGGGCGATTTGTTGCTGTCCGGGGGTAAAACGGTGAGGAGTGAGAGCCCGTGCTCCCCTCGGCGTCTCCACGGTGCGTGCGCGCCCATGGGGAACGGTGCGACGCTGGTGGTGGTTCCGTGGCCAGGGCGAAAGGTCGCGTGACACCGGTCACTTTGCTCGGACAAAGCGGACACCATCTTTGTGCACGCGTTCACAAAGACATAGCCTGCTGTCGATGGGGCGGCGTCACGCCAGCCGGCCGCCCGCAGCCCCGCTCTACCCGCAGGAGCACCGTGGCAACTGGCCGAACTCACCGACCGGCGACCCGAAGCCGAGGAATCCCCGAGGCCACCGTCGCCCGGCTACCGCTGTATCTGCGCGCCCTGACCGCGCTCTCCGAGCGCTCGGTGCCCACGGTGTCCTCCGAGGAACTCGCGACCGCCGCCGGGGTCAATTCGGCCAAGCTGCGCAAGGACTTCTCGTACCTCGGCTCGTACGGCACCCGTGGAGTCGGCTACGACGTGGAGTACCTCGTCTACCAGATCTCGCGGGAGCTCGGCCTCACCCAGGACTGGCCGGTCGTGATCGTCGGTATCGGTAATCTCGGCGCCGCGCTCGCCAACTACGGCGGCTTCGCCTCCCGTGGCTTCCGGGTCGCCGCGCTGATCGACGCCGATCCGGCGATGGCCGGGAAGCTGGTCGCGGGCATCGCGGTGCAGCACACCGACGAGCTGGAGAAGATCATCGACGACAACGGGGTGTCGATCGGCGTCATCGCCACCCCGGCCGGCGCCGCCCAGCAGGTCTGTGACCGCCTCGTCGCGGCCGGGATCACCTCGATCCTCAACTTCGCGCCCACCGTGCTGTCCGTTCCGGAGGGTGTGGACGTCCGTAAGGTCGACCTCTCCATCGAGCTTCAGATCCTCGCCTTCCACGAGCAGCGCAAGGCGGGCGAGGAGGCCACCCCTCCCGAGCGGGAGACGGCCGGGACCGGCGAGCCGGGTGTCGCGACGACGCCCAAGCCGTCCGCCGCCGTCTCGCACCGCCCGGCCGCCGGCGGGTCCGGCGGCACCGGTGGCCACAGTGGCGACGGCAATCGGCAGGGACCTGACGGGGATGTGCCCGCCGTGATGCCGGCATGAGTCTCCTCGTCGTCGGAATGAGTCACCGCAGCGCGCCCGTGAGCGTGCTGGAGCGCGCTGCCCTGGTGGGGGACGAGCAGGCGAAGCTGTTGCAGGACACGCTCGCCGCCGAGCCCGCCACCGAGGCCGCGGTGCTGGCCACGTGCAACCGGATCGAGCTGTACGCCGATGTGGACAAGTTCCACGCCGGAGTGGCCGAACTGTCCACCCTGATCGCCCAGCACACCGGTGTCGGCCTGGACGAGCTGACTCCGTATCTCTACGTCCACTACGAGGACCGGGCCGTTCATCACCTCTTCTCGGTGGCCTGCGGGCTGGACTCGATGGTCGTCGGAGAGGGCCAGATCCTCGGCCAGATCAAGGACGCGCTCGCCCTCGGGCAGGAGCTGCACACCGCGGGCCGGATGCTGAACGACCTCTTCCAGCAGGCGCTGCGGGTCGGCAAGCGGGCGCACAGCGAGACCGGGATCGACAAGGCCGGGCAGTCGCTGGTGACCTTCGGCCTGGAGCAGCTGGCCGGGGACCGGCCCGTCTCGGAGTGGGCGGCCGGGAAGCGGGCGCTGGTGATCGGCGCCGGGTCGATGTCCTCGCTGGCCGCGACGACCCTCGCCCGCGCCGGTGTGGCAGAACTGGTGATCGCCAACAGGACGTTGGAGCGGGCCCTGCGGCTCGCCGAGTCCCTCGCGGGCCAGCACGCCGGGCTGGGCGCCGCCGTCGCCGTCGCGGACCTCGCGGCCGACGCCGCGCGCGAGGCCGCCCCGGACCAGCGGCCCGGCCTGATCGCCCGCGCCGTGCCGCGCGACCGGGTGGCGAACGAGCTGCCGCACGCCGACATCGTCGTCTCCTGTACGGGCGCGACCGGCCTGGTGCTGACCGAGGACGATCTGCGCACCGCCCTCACCCAGCGGGCGGGCTGCCCCTCCGGCGGGCACGCCGCCACCGTCTCGCTGCTGGACCTGGCGATGCCGCGCGACATAGACGCGGCGGCGCACCGGATCGAGCGGCTGCGGCTGGTCGACATCGAGTCCCTCGCCGAGGCGGCCGCCACCCCTGCCGACGACTCGGGGTCGTCCGCGGTCGCGCTGGCCGCCGACGTCGACAAGGTCCGCGGAATCGTCTCCGCCGAGGTGTCCGCCTTCGGAGCGGCCCAGCGCGCCGCGCACATCACGCCGACCGTGGTCGCGCTGCGTACCATGGCGGCAGATGTCGTCGCGAGTGAGATCGCCCGGCTCGACGGACGCCTGCCCGATCTGGACGACAAGCAGCGCTCGGAGATCACCCAGACCGTGCGCCGGGTCGTCGACAAGCTGCTGCACGCGCCCACCGTGCGGGTCAAGGAGCTGGCGAGCACTCCGGGCGGCGCGGGCTACGCGGACGCGCTGCGCGAGCTCTTCGACCTCGACCCCCAGGCGGTTGCCGCCGTCAGCCGGGCCGACACCAGCGGCTCGGGCCCGGCGGGCGCCGCCGAACCGAACGACCCGAAGGGAGGCCGGGCATGACCACCGCCCCCGCCACCCCGCTGCGGCTGGGGACCCGCCGCAGTGCGCTCGCCATGGCCCAGTCCGGCCTGATAGCCGACGCGGTGCGCGAGCTGACCGGCCGCCCCGTCGAGCTGGTCGAGATCACGACGTACGGGGACGTCTCGCGCGAGCAGCTCGCGCAGATCGGCGGCACCGGCGTCTTCGTCTCGGCGCTGCGCGAGGCGCTGCTGGGCGGCGAGATCGACTTCGCCGTCCACTCGCTGAAGGACCTGCCGACCGCCGAGCCGGAGGGCCTGACCCTGGCCGCGATCCCGCGGCGCGAGGACCCGCGCGACGCGCTCATCGCGCGCGACGGCCTCACCTTCGAACAGCTGCCGCCCGGCGCCCGGATAGGCACCGGATCGCCGCGCCGTGCCGCGCAGCTCAACGCGTGGGCGCGGTCGTTCGGGCTCGATGTCGAGACCGTGCCGATCCGCGGCAACGTCGGCACCCGGATCGGCTACGTCCGCTCCGGTGACCTGGACGCCGTGGTGCTCGCCGCCGCCGGGCTGACCCGCCTCGGGCGGATCGGCGAGGCGACCGAGATCCTCGACGCCGACCATGTTTTGCCCGCCCCCGGCCAGGGGGCTCTGGCAGTCGAATGTGCCGCGGACGACGCGGAGATGACTGCCCTGCTCGCCGGACTCGACGACCCGCACACGCGGGCCGCCGTGACCGCCGAGCGTTCCCTGCTCGCCGCCCTGGAGGCCGGCTGCAGCGCACCTGTGGGGGCGCTGGCCGACCTGTTGGGCGACGGTCAGGTTGTCACCGAAATGCGCCTGCGCGGCGTCGTCGGCACGACCGACGGCTCGACGCTGGTGCAGCTGTCCACCACCGGTCCCGTACCCGCGTCGCCCGATCAGGCCGCGGACCTCGGTCGCGAACTCGCCGCCGAGATGCTCGCCAAGGGTGCGGCCGGTCTTATGGGGGAGCGAGCACTTTGAACCCCAATGCCCCGAATCACCCCGGCTGCGGGCACGTCACCTTTCTCGGTGCCGGCCCAGGAGACCCGGGCCTACTGACGCTGCGGGCCGTGGAGGCTCTGGCGGCCGCGGACGTGCTGATCGCCGATCCGCACGTGCTCGACGTGGTACGTACGCACGTCAGGCCGGGCGTGGCCGCGGAAGCTCAGGGCACGCCAGGGCAGGCGGACCCTGATGCGTCGTCAGGCACCGCCGACGTCCCGGTATTGCGGGACAGCACCAATCTTGTCATGGCGGCCGCGCGCGGCGGCAAGCGGGTCGTCCGTGCGGTAGCGGGCGACCCTGGCCTGGACGGATACGCCGCCGACGAGATGCTGGCGTGCGCCGCCGAGGGCATCGTCTTCGAGGTGGTCCCGGGTGTCGCGTCCGCGGTGGGCGTGCCCGCCTACGCGGGGGTGCCGCTGCGGGACTCCCAGGGCGCCGATGTGCGCTTCGTGGACGCCCGCACCGCCGACGAGCGCTGCTGGAGCGAGGTCGGCTCGTCCGACTCGACGGCTGTCGTCTCCGCCACCCTGGAGACGGTCGCGGCCGCCGCGGGCGAGCTGGTGTCCGCGGGCCGCAAGCCGGACACCCCGCTGACGGTCACCGTGGCGGGCACGACCACCCGCCAGCGCACCTGGACGGCGACGCTCGGCACGATCGCGCAGGTGCTGAAGTCGGCGAAGGTGCTGCCGTCGCCGCAGGGCTCGCAGCCCGTGATAGCGGTCGTCGGCGAGAGCGGCGCGGCCGAGCGGCGCGATCAGCTGTCCTGGTTCGAGTCCAAGCCGCTGTTCGGCTGGAAGGTCCTGGTGCCGCGCACCAAGGAGCAGGCCGCCTCGCTCTCGGACCAGCTGCGTTCGTACGGCGCGGTGCCCAGCGAGGTGCCGACGATCGCCGTCGAGCCGCCGCGTACCCCGCAGCAGATGGAGCGCGCGGTCAAGGGCCTGGTCACCGGGCGCTACGAGTGGATCGCCTTCACCTCGGTCAACGCGGTCAAGGCGGTGCGCGAGAAGTTCGAGGAGTACGGGCTCGACGCCCGCGCGTTCGCCGGGATCAAGGTCGCGGCCGTGGGCGAGCAGACCGCCAAGTCGCTGATCGACTTCGGTGTGAAGCCGGATCTGGTGCCCAGCGGTGAGCAGTCCGCTGCCGGGCTGCTGGAGGACTGGCCGCCGTACGACCCGGTCTTCGACCCGATCGACCGGGTGTTCCTGCCGCGCGCCGACATCGCCACCGAGACCTTGGTCGCCGGGCTGATCGAGCTGGGCTGGGAGGTCGACGACGTCACCGCGTACCGCACCGTGCGCGCCTCGCCGCCGCCGGCCGAGACCCGTGAGGCGATCAAGGGCGGCGGGTTCGACGCGGTGCTCTTCACCTCGTCGTCCACCGTGCGGAACCTCGTCGGCATCGCGGGCAAGCCGCACAACGTCACTGTCATCGCCTGTATCGGCCCGGCCACCGCGAAGACCGCGGAGGAGCACGGCCTGCGGGTGGACGTGCTGTCGCCCGAGCCCTCGGTGCTCAAGCTGGCCGAGGCGCTCGCGGACTTCGGCGCGGCGCGGCGCCAGGCCGCGGTCGAGGCCGGGGACCCGGTCACGCGCCCGAGCGAGCGACGGCCCGGATCGCGAAGGAGGGCACGCTCTTGAGCACGCGGTACGGCACCTTCCCCGGGGCCCGGCCCCGTCGGCTGCGCACGACACCGGCGATGCGGCGCATGGTCGCCGAGACCCGGCTGCACCCGGCCGAGCTGATCCTGCCCGCGTTCGTGCGGGAGGACGTCAGCGAGCCGGTGCCGCTCCAGTCGATGCCGGGCGTCCTCCAGCACACCCGGGACAGCCTGCGGAAGGCCGCGGCCGACGCGGTCGCGGCGGGCCTCGGCGGGATCATGCTGTTCGGGGTGCCGGAGGAGTCCAAGAAGGACGCCGTCGGCACCCCCGGCACCGACCCGGACGGCATCCTCCAGGCCGCCATCCGCGACGTGCGCGCCGAGGTCGGCGACGACCTCGTGATCATGTCGGACCTGTGCCTGGACGAGCACACCGACCACGGCCACTGCGGCGTCCTGGACGCCGAGGGCCGGATCGACAACGACGCCACCCTGGAGCGCTACGCCGAGATGGCCCGCGTCCAGGCCGACGCGGGCGTCCACACGGTCGGCCCGAGCGGCATGATGGACGGCCAGGTCGGCGTCATCCGCGAGGCCCTGGACGGCGCCGGGTACCAGGACGTCTCGATCCTGGCGTACACCGCCAAGTACGCCTCCGCCTTCTACGGCCCGTTCCGCGAGGCGGTCGGCTCGTCCCTCAAGGGCGACCGCAAGACGTACCAGCAGGACCCGCGGGGCGCCCGCGAGTCCCTGCGCGAGCTGGAGCTGGACCTGTCCGAGGGCGCCGACATGGTCATGGTCAAGCCCGCCCTGCCGTACCTGGACATCCTCCACCGCATCGCCGACGCGGTGGACGTCCCGGTGGCCGCGTACCAGATCTCCGGCGAGTACGCGATGATCGAAGCGGCCGCCGCCAACGGCTGGATCGACCGCGACCGCGCCATCATGGAATCCCTCACCTCGATCCGCCGCGCGGGCGCCGGGATGATCCTCACCTACTGGGCAACGGAGGTCGCCCAGCGGCTGAACCGCGGGGAGTAGTTCTTCCCGCCACGCTGTACGGGCCGGAGGCGCACCCTGCGCCTCCGGCCCGTTCTCATATCGTCAGCCCAATGACTCTGGGCGGTCGGCCGGTCAGCCTAGGGCTTGCATCACGCGGTTGCGTAGCGTCTCATCCGCGATGGTCTCGGCATCGTGCCAAGCTGCGGCGGTGACTTCTTCGGTCTGGAGCTCGACGACATCAGCCGAGGTGCGAAAGAGGAAGCGGAAGTCGACGTGTTGATGCCCGGGCTCGCCCTTGGCGTCGTTCGCAGGAATGGGGTGCACGTCGACGTGCAACGGGCGCGTGCCGACCGGGACGACAACGGACGAGGGAATGCCGGTCTCTTCCGTCAGCTCGCGCTGCGCCGCGTCGACGAGCCGGGCGTCGTCAGCCTCAATGTGCCCGCCGGGCAGCAACCAGCGGTTGAGGGCCAGATGCCGGATGTGGAGCACGCGGCCGGTGGGGTCGGTGAGGATCGCCCCGGCCGTGGCGTGCCCCCGGAACTCCTTGCGTGAGGTGAGGTCGGCCCCGACGTCGAGGAGGTCGAGGAGGGGTGCGAGCCGCTGCTTCTCGTCTGGGTAGTTCTTGAGGTAGTCGTCGACGGTCTCACGGATGTGTTCGGCCGTGATGGGCACGGGTAGATCTCCTATCGGTTGAAGTAGTCAAGCCACGTCGCTGCGATGGCGGCACGGTCGGCCGGGTTGATCTCATGCATACCGGGGGCCAGCTCACCGCGGGCGAGCATGGTGGAAGCGACCAGGATCTCGGCCTGTACGAGGAAGATGAACGGTCCCACGCTGGCTCCGTGCAGGAAGTTGACGGCGTTGCCCCCGTTGAGCAGGTAGAAGTAGTGGCCGGTGGTGAGGTACCGGGTGACGTTCTCGCCGATTTGGGCGCGCTCGTACACGTCCGGCAATCCGCCGAGCTCGAGCTCGTCCTCGCTACTGGTCACGGTCGCCACATACGCCCCGTTCCGCAGCCGGGGGAAGTCCTCGCCGCGCAGCGCGAGGGAGCCGGTCGCACACAGTACGAGACCGGCTTCCCCCAGGCCGCTCACCCGGTCGCGGGCCACGGTGAAGCCCTGCGAGAGCGCCTGCGTGCGGCGCACGGGGTCGATGTCGTAGACGGTCACCCGTACGCCCTTGGCGTGCAGCAGGCGGGCAATGCTCGAACCGAGCTTTCCGAAGCCGATCACCAGTGCCGTACGGCCATGAAGGATGTCGCCGCGGCTGCGCATGAGTGCCTCAGTCGAAAACACGACCGACTGTCCGACGAGGAAGTCTTCAGGGTCTTTCAGGGGCGAGCGGGCCACGGACACGACCGGGCATGGCAGATTTTCCAGATCGGCGTACCGCTTGTGTCCGTTTTCAGTGTCTTCGACCACGCCCAGGATGCGGCCCGAGAAGCGGTCACACAGTGCGCCAAGGGCTGGTGCGAAGTACCCGCCGACATCGAGCAGGACGACCGGGCGGCCGGCCGCCCGCGCCTCGACGTAGCGCACGGAGCGGTCGACATCGACGAACATCTCACGGGTCAGCCTGTCGCAGGCGTGCCCATCGGCCTCGACCTGGCGCAGTGCCTCGATTCGTACGGACTTCGGCTTGGGCAGTACGGCGCGCAGGTCGGTCACGCTCGCCACGGCACGCACGAACGCCGGACGCTCGGGAAGAAGGTGTGTGATCAGGAACGACGCCGCCTGCTCGTCGGCAGCGAAGCGCGCGGTGACGCGTCCGAAGTAGGCGTCAAGATGAGCACGTTCGAAGGTCTCCATTCCTGCTTCTTCTCCTTTGCCGCTGCCCTGGTTTGTCGTACTGAGTCGGACTGTGCTTGCTCCAGGGCCCAGCACAGCCTGTCGAGTGCGGTGAGCCTCTCGTCGTGGGGCAACTCGCACCATCCGCCGAACCACTCGTCACACCGGTACGGATTCGGGGCGACCAGCCATGAGCCCTTTGACAGCAGCCGTACCGGCGAGTCGGTCCATCCGCCCCGGCTACCGGTCGGAACGGCGAAGTAGAGACGCTCGCCCGGCCGGTCATAAAGCACCGGGCCGATCCGGTCCCCTACCTCTCTGAGCCGGGCGAGGGCGAGGAATCCGACGTCGGCGGGCACCCGTGCGACGTCCCACTCGTGGCCGACCGCGAGCAGGTGCAAGCCGGATGCGAGGTCCTCGATGAGCGGAGCGGCGCGCAGCGCCTCGCGCAGGCACATCACGTGCCTCCTCTCTGCGGGACGATGCGACCGGCATCGACGAGGCGCATGCCGCCGTGCCTCGGTTTGGTGGAGCGGACCATGATCAGGCGCGTGCTTGTCCCGGCGATCTGCCGTTCGCGCTCCACCGCGATGCGGTTGGGGCCCAGGTGGCTACGCGCGGGCAGGACCACGCCGTACGTGTGCGGCAACGCGAGAACATCGAGCAGCCCGATGAAAGCCGGCGATCGGACCTCGGCGACCGGCCCGTACTCGGTGAAGAGTCCGGACAGAGTCAGCTCGTGCTGTCGGCAGTATTCGGCGAGCGAGTCGGCGAGGGCGGTTGCCCGGGCCTTGCAGCTCGTTCGGCGCAAATACCCGTATACGTGAGGACCGTCCACCGGGCGTCGCTCTGTGATGTCTTCCATGGCTTGAGCATCGCGGCGAACCAACGGATGTGAAATGACCGGTTGTTGTACTTCCGTTGCACTTCCGCGTCATAGTCATCAGGGAGCGTGCTTCCATAACGTGACAAGAGGGAGGCAGTCCGTGATGAGCGTGCAGCAGTGGACCGGCCGCGAAGCGAGCGCTCTGCGCGCTGCGCTCCGGATGAGTACGCGTGCATTCGCTGAGCACCTGGGGGTCGCTCTGCGCACGGTGGCGAAGTGGGAGAAGCTCGGTGCGGACACCATTCCGAGGCCGGATACGCAGGCCATCCTCGACACCGCACTCTCGCGCGCTGACTCGCTGGCGCACGGGCGTTTCGACGTGCTCCTCTCCGGTTCCACGGACGCCCGCGAGGGGAGGGCCGCGGTTCGGGTAGCGGACTACGAGACGTGGACGGAGGACATCGACCGAGCTGTCGTGTGTCTGAGCCGTCAGAACTTCTCGTTCGCGTACCACCTGTTGAATCGGTGGATCGGACACCACGACCCGCGTTCTTTCGACGACAAGGGCCTGTACCTCTACGGTCGGTCGCTGGTCCTCCTGGGCGACCTCCAACGTGACCAGGGCGCGACCCTCGGTCCGCTCTCGGCGCGCCACTCGTACAACACCGCACGCAGCCTGTTCGCTGAACTCGACATTCCGCGTCGCGTCGCGCAGATTGAGTTGTCGCTTGCTGTGGTCGACGAGATGACAGGGGAGCTCGATGTCTCCGCCCGGCAGTACGAGCGGCTCGCCACCGACGAGCGCCTGAGTGGGCGCGACCGTGCCCGGGCCCGTCTATGGGTGGGCACGGCCCTCAGTAAGGGCGGGAGTAATGACTACGCGGTCAAGGTGATGACGGCCACGACCCACGATTTCGAGGACCTGGCGGAGCCCGAGGATTGGTCGGTCGCGCATCAGAAGATCGCACTTGCCTACCGCGGAGCCGGTGACCTCACTCAAGCACTCCAATACATCGACATCGCGCGTTCTTCCGCCACGGTCGACTCTCCCATGCAGTGCGTGCGGCTGGACACCGCACACGGGCACATCCTTCTGTCCGACCCGGCCACCCGGGATGATGGGTTTTCCGTCCTCGACGGCGCGGCGCAAGTGGCGAGGCACTACGGGCTCAGCCACCAGCTACGCAGCATCGAGGGCATCCGGCGGTCGTTTGACGGCCCGCCGGTTGCAATGTCGAGGTAAGTGGCCAGCGAGGATGAACCAGGGAGTGCCCGTGCCGGATCGAGAGCACCGCATGATTGCCGATGCCCAGTGGAACGACGCCGAGTTGATTTGGAATTTTCACCAGATGAGGCACGAGCCGCGCCCCTGCTCGGTGGCGATCTGCCTCGGCAGCCACGATCTCGGAGCGGCGACGTTCGCGGCCAGGCAGTACCACGCCGGTTTGTTTCCCACACTCGTGTTCAGCGGTGGCAACAGCCCGACGACGGCGCCCCTCTACCCGCGCGGCGAGGCCGTGCACTTCCGTGAGCACGCGCTCGGTCTCGGTGTGCCCGTTGACGCAATCCTTCTTGAGCCGAAGGCTGCAAACACCGGGCAGAACATTACGTTCTCGCGTGAGGTACTGCGTAAGGCAGGCGTCGAGGTCGATTCCGTGATGCTGATCGCCATGCCGTACATGGAGCGGCGCGCGTACGCGACCTGCCGCAAAGTGTGGCCCGAGGTCGAGGTCGTGTGTGCTTCCGACCCCCTGGACTTCGCCGATTACGTCAAGACCATCGGCGACGAAAAGTTGGTCATCGACACGATGGTCGGTGACCTGCAACGAGTGATCGAGTACCCGAAGTCGGACTTCGCCATCGAGCAGGAAGTGCCGGATGATGTCCTTGCCGCCTATGAGCGACTCCTTCGTTCCGGATTCGACAGCCGACTCCTCACATCCTGAGTCGACATCCACGCGGCTGGGCGCTGTGTGCGCCATCCACCAGCCGAACTTGTTCCCTCGGCTGTCGACTCTGGCGAAGTTGTATGCCGCCGATCGGTGGATCATCCTCGATGACGTGCAGTTCGCACGACGCGACTACCAGCATCGCGCCCGGCTGGCGAGCTTAAGTGATCCCCACGCCCGCCAGTGGCTGTCATTGTCGACACACCTTCCGCGAGGGCGCGACACGCTGATCTCCGAGGCCCGTCTTGCCGATCCTCACCGATGTCGTCGCAGATGTGCCGAACTCGTCCGCCAGCACTATGGCCGTAGTCGCCATTGGCAGGCCGTACTGGCCGTTCTCGATCCCGTTCTCCAGCGTTTCGGTACGACGGACAGCACAGCAGACATCGCCGAGGCGTCTGCCCTCGCCTTGCTGGCGTCGGTTGGATGGCGTGGCGAGGTTCTGCGCAGCGGCACCCTGCCGGCCCGTAAGGGACGGTCGCAGCGTCTTGCTGACCTCGCCGTAGCCACTGGGAGCACTGTCTACCTCTGCGGCACGGGCGGCATGCACTACCTCGAGAAACAGCCGTTCGCCGAACTCGGCATCTCGGTAGTGCCCTTCCACACGCCTGCCGTTACCCCCGTTTGGGACTTTGCTCGGGAAGTCAGTGCGCTGTGGGCACTCGCATCCATCGGATTGAGCCGCCTTACCGAGGCACTGCACAGCGTGGCCACGGAGCTGCGGGAGGCGCCCCGCCTGTACGCATAGCCGGGCTCCGGCGCACCTGGCTCGGCGTGAGAAGTCGCCGGTCGGGCGCAGTGCTCCTTGGTCGGTTCCTGAACCCTCTACGGCCCGGCCGGGGCGAGGAGGCCGTGGAGGGCGTGGTCCACCAGCTTGCGCACCTCGTCGGGGGAGAGCGAGCCGTGGCCGGACATCAGGCGGAAGACGAGTGCGCCCAGGAGGACGTCGGTGGCCGCGGCGGCGTCCACGCCCGGGCGGGTCAGGCCCGCTTCGGCCGCGCGGTCCCAGAACGGCTCGACGGCCGCCCGGCGGGGCATCAGGAAGAACTCGTGGAAGTACGGCGCCGCCTGCGGTTCGGTCGCGCAGGCCGCCAGCAACTGGGCGAAGAGGGCGCCTTCCGGGCTGGTGTAGTGGGTCAGCAGGTCGGTGGCGTACGTGACCAGATCGTCGATGGGGCGGCCGGTGTCGGGGAGCGCCACCACCTCGGCCGTGTCACGGCCGAACGCCTCCGCGATGATCGCGGCCTTGCAGGGCCAATGTTTGTAGATGGTGGCCGTGCTCACACCGGACCGTGCGGCGATGCGGTCGATGGTGATCGCGGTGATGCCGTCCTCGCGCATGAGGGCGCTGGTGGCCGCCAGTACGGCGTCGTGAGCCCGGGCGCTGCGGGGGCGCCGGGGGCGGTCCAGGGTCATGGGTGGGCCTTTCCTCCGGGCTTGCCGATCAAACTAAAGTGATGTTTCACTTTAGTTTGAGCTGGGCGGTGGCGCAACGCCGTCGCCGTCGGACGGCCCCGGGAACAGCGAAAGGAACTGCCATGCCGCACTTCGTCGTCACATACGTCCACCGCGACCCCACCGGCTGGGCGCGCCACCTCGAGGCACACCTGCGGTGGCTGGTCGAGCGCGTGGAGTCGGGCGAGTTGCGTGCTTCGGGGCCGACCGCCGGGGCGGAAACGCGGGGTGAGGGGTGGGAGCGGACCGCGTTGCTGGTGTTCGCGGCTGCCGATGAGGAGGCGCTGCGCGCGGTCGTCGACACCGACCCGTACATGGCGGAGGGGCAGGTGCAGGAGATGACGGTCACCCGGTGGGACCCGATCTTCGGGGTGCTCGCCGAGGAGTCGAGCCGGGCCGGTACCGGCGACGCAGCGCTGCTCCAGCGCCTCGCCGAGCTGGCTCGGTAGGGCCCGGTAGGAGAGGACCGACGATGCTCTACGAACTCGCGACCCTGTCGCTCAAGCTGTACTCCGTCCCCAAGGCGCTGTCCGCCCTGGAGAGCTACACCATGCGCGATGCCACCGGCGGCCGACTGCTCGGCTGCTGGGAGCCCGAGCACGGCGAGATCGTCGGGCGGCTGCTCGTGCTGCGCGGCTTCGAGAACGCCGACGAGCTCACCGAGGAGCGCGGGCGCGTCCTCACCAGCCCGGACCCCTTCGGCATCGGCGAGCACTTGACCGGGTTCCAGGTGGAGAGCTACGCCCCGTTCCCCTTCCTGCCGCCGGTCGAGCCGGGGGAGTACGGCTCGGTGTACGAGTTCCGCACGTACCGGCTCAAGGTCGGGGGTCTCGTACCCACGATGGCCGGGTGGGAGGCCGCGGTGCCCGAACGCACCCGGCTCTACCCGCTGACGACGGCCATGTACGGCCTGGACGGTGTTCCCCGGATCACCCACATCTGGCCGTTTCCGGTGCTCGACGCCCGGCTGGAGATCCGCCGGGAGTCCTACGAACGCGGCATCTGGCCGCCGGAGAACGGGCCGGAGAACATCGCGGACGCCACCTCGACGATCGCCCTGCCGACGCCGATCTCGCCGTTGCGCTGACCGGCCCGTCGCGCCGAGCGGGAATCAGTCGGCGGCCCCGAGGTTCGGGGGGCCCGGGTCATGCCGGTGCCTCCCCAGCGTCGGCCGGGTGCGGGGCGTGGCCCGCGGTGAAGCCGATGACGAGGTCGGCGGCCTCGCGGCCCGGGGCGACGCGGCGGGCGTTGGCCTCGTCCGTGGTGAGGACCCAGCGTTCGGCCTCGGCGGGCTCCTTGCCGAACTGCTCGTGGCGGTCGATCAGCCGCCGTACCCGCTCCTCGGTGTCCAGCTCGACCCACCAGGTCTCGTCCAGCAGGTCGCGGACCGGGCGCCAGGGCGCGTCGTCCAGCAGCAGGTAGTTGCCCTCGGTGATGACGAGGGGGACTTCCGGAGCCACGGGGAGGGAGCCCGCGATGGGCTGCTCCAGCTCGCGTTCAAAGCCGGGGGCGTACACCGTCTCGCCGGGGCGCGGCTCCTTCAGGCGCCGCAGCAGTGCGGTGTAGCCGTACGGGTCGAACGTCTCCGGGGCGCCCTTGCGGTCCAGCAGGCCGAGGCGGCGCAGCTCGACGTCGGCGAGGTGGAAGCCGTCCATGGGGACCAGGACCGCGCGGTCGGGGCCGAGCGCCCCGACCAGGTACTCGGCGAGGGTCGTCTTGCCGGCCCCGGGCGGTCCGGCGATTCCGAGCAGCCGCCGGCCGCCGGAGTCGGCCAGGCGACGGGCGCGATCAAGAAGTTGCTGGGGAGTCATGGCGGGTGCTTTCGGGGAGTCCGGGTGAGTGCTTCAGGCCAGCCCGTTCTACACCGCCGCCCCGGGCTCCCCTTTTGAGGGGGCGCCTGCGCCGCCGTCGGTCATGGGCGCGTAGCGCCCCCGCTCAGCGGGCGGCGGTCCAGAAGTGGGCGACGTCCACGATGACCTTGCCGTCGGACTGGAAGACCCGGAACGGCAGCCGGGCCCGCACGCCGAGGCCGATCTGGGTGTCCCCCTCGAAGCTGGCGCCGTAGCGGGTGTCCCGGAAGGTCTGGTAGCCGGAGACGTTCACGCCCGGCAGCGGCTGCCGGGCCTTGCCCGGGTACGTGCTGTGGCCCGACTCGTAGTCGTAGCTGGGCGCGCCCACCCGGATGTCCAGGATCGCCCCGCCGTTCACCGGGATCGGGTCCCCGGAGCCGTCCTGGTACAGCGCGTCGACGTACCGCACGTCGAAGCGCACGTGGTCGGCGGCCGTGGCGCCCTTCACGTCGAAGACCATGCGGTCGAAGCACTCGTGCTGACCGGTCCTGATGTTCTCCAGCGGCTTGGCGTTGCCCGAGGGCGCCGTCTTCTCGCCGCTGCCCCAGCCGGTGGCGCACGCCGCGGCCGTGCCCGCACCGGTGGCCTGCGCCGCCTCCGCCGTTCCGGCCGTCACCGCCAGTCCGGCGCCTGCCAGCACGATCGCGGCGAGCGAGGTTCCCCACCGTCGCATGTCCTTACCCCCAGTGTCTCGATTGACGGATGATGCATGAGGTTTGACGGGCCGGAGGGTCCGGGGGTTGTCTCCAATCGGAGAATCTGTCGCAAAGGGTACGGTCGGGGCCGCCCCTTAAGGGTGGGGTTATCCGCAGCGCCCACCGGCCGGGTGACCGGATGGGCCCGCCCGTCCGGTTCGGACAGGCTCGTCCCCATGCCACTGATGACCGGCAAGACCGCCGCGCTGGCCCTCGCCGTCGCCGCCACCGCCTCCGTCCTGACCACCGTGTCCCCCGCCGAGGCGACCAGCGCACTCAGCTGGGGGGCGTGCGAGGGCACCGGCCACGACGCCCGCCAGGAGTGCGCCACGCTCGACGTACCCCTCAACTACCGCGACCCGGACGGGAAGCGGATCACGCTCGCCGTCTCCCGCATCCGCAGCGAGCGGCCGGACGCCCGCCGCGGCACGCTGCTGCTGATCCCCGGCGGGCCCGGGGAGTCCGGCCTGAACAGGCCGTCCACCGTCGGCAAGCGGCTACCGCAGTCGGTGCGGGACGCCTACGACCTCGTTGCCTTCGACCCGCGCGGAATGGGCCAATCCACGTCCGCGAGCTGCGATCTGGCGGCCGGGGACCGGTCCCTGGTCACCACCCGCCCCTGGCCCGCGGCCGACGGCGACATCACGGAGAACGTCACCACCGCCCGCCGCATCGCCGACACCTGCGCCCGCAACGGCGGCGACCTGCTGCCCACCCTCAGCACCGTCAACGAGGCGCGCGACATCGACAGCGTCCGCCGGGCGCTCGGCGAGCGGAAACTGTCGGCCTGGGGCCGGTCGTACGGGACGTACGTGGGGTCCGTGTACGCGCAGCTGTACCCGGAGCGCACCGACCGCTGGGTGCTGGACAGCAACGACGACCCGGACCCGACGCGGGTGGGGCGCGGCTGGCTGGCCAACTTCGCGGTCGGCGCCGAGGACACCTTCCCCGCCTTCGCGAAGTGGGCCTCGGACCCCGGCAGTCCGGTCCGCCTCGCCGACACCCCCGCCGGGGTGCGCCGCCGCGTCCTCGGCCTGGCCGCCCGGCTGGACGCCGAGCCCCTGCGCTGGGACGGCGCCAACCCGCCGGTGCTGAACGGGAACGTGTTCCGCCAGAGCGTCCTGACCGCCCTGTACTCCCGGGCCCAGTTCGAGGGGCTGGCCCGGCTCGTCGAGGACGCGGAGGACGGCAAGGTGCCCGGCGCGGTGCCGCCGGTTCTGCCGCAGGACACCGCGGCCGTGTCCTTCGCGACCCTCTGCAACGACGTGGAGTGGCCGACGTCGATCCCCGGTTACGCCCGCGACGTCGCCGCCAGTCGCGCCTCCCACCCGCTCACCGCGGGCATGCCGGTGAACATCACGCCGTGTTCCTTCTGGCCGTACGAGCCCCAGGACAAGCCGGTCCGCATCACCGACCGCGGCCCGTCCAACGTCCTGCTCGTGCAGAACCGCTACGACATTGCCACGCCCTACAGCGGGGCGCTCAACGCGCGCCGCGCCTACGGCGACCGGGCGCGGATGGTCACCGTCGACGCCACGGGCCACGGCGCGGCCTATGTCCCGGCCCCGTACACCAGCGCCTGTGCGGACCGCGCGGTGACGGACTACCTGGTGCGCGGCGAACGGCCGGTGCGCGACGTGTCCTGCCCGGCACCGGAGGCGGAAGCCCCGGAAGGGCCGTGAACGGCCGCGCGGCGGTCCCGGTCGGCCTGACCGGGACCGCCGCGCGGCCGTTCACGGGAGCGAACGGAGTGCTCAGAGGCGCTCGGGCGTCCGGATGCCCAGCAGGGACATGCCCTGCCGCAGCGTGCGGGCGGTCAGGTCGCACAGGAAGAGCCGGTTCTCGACCTGGGCCGGGCCGTCCTCGGCCTTCAGGACCGGGCACTGGTCGTAGAAGGTCGTGAAGAGCGAGGCCAGCTGGTAGAGGTACGCGGCGAGCTTGTGCGGCTCGTACGACGCGGACACCTCGGCCAGCGTCTCCGCGAACTGGTCCACGTGGAGGCCCAGCGCCCGCTCGGCGGGGGCCAGCGGCAGCTCCGGGTGGGGCGCCGGGGACTGCGTCTCGTCGGCGCGGCGCAGGATCGACTGGATGCGGGCGTACGCGTACTGGAGGTAGACCGAGGTGTCGCCGTTGAGCGAGACCATCTGGTCGAGGTCGAACTTGTAGTCGCGGGAGGCGGAGGTGGACAGGTCGGCGTACTTCACCGCGCCGATGCCCACCTGGCCGCCGCGCTCCTGGATCTCCGCCTCCGTGAGGCCGAGCTTCTCGCTCTTCTCCCGGACCACGGCCGCAGCCCGCTCGCTCGCCTCGTCCAGCAGGTCCTCCAGCCGGACCGTCTCGCCCGCGCGGGTCTTGAACGGCTTGCCGTCCTTGCCGAGGACCGTGCCGAAGGCGAGCTGGACGGCGTGCACCTTCTCGTTCAGCCAGCCGATCCGGCGGGCGGTCTCGAAGACCATCTTGAAGTGCAGCGACTGCCGGGCGTCCACCACGTACAGCAGGGTGTCGGCCTGGAGGTTCTGCACCCGGTCGCGGATCGCGGACAGGTCGGTGGCCGCGTAGCCGAAGCCGCCGTCGGACTTCTGGACGATCAGCGGCACCGGGTTGCCGTCCGGGCCCTTGACGTCGTCGAAGAAGACGCACAGCGCGCCCTCGGAGCGGACCGCGACGCCGGACTCCTCCAGCAGGCGGCAGGTCTCGGCCAGCATGTCGTTGTAACCGGACTCGCCGACCACGTCGGGGTCATGGACCTCGATGTCGAGCTTGTCGAAGACCGAGTAGAAGTAGATCTTCGACTCGTCCACGAACTTCCGCCACAGGGCGATCGTCTGCTCGTCCCCGGCCTGGAGGTCCACCACCCGCCGCCGGGACCGCTCCTTGAACTCCGCGTCGGAGTCGAAGAGCGCGCGCGCCGCCTTGTAGAGCCGGTTCAGGTTGGACATCGCCTCTTCGCCGGAGGCGGCGTCCTTGTGGTCCAGCTCGTGGGGGTGCTCGATCAGGTACTGGATGAGCATGCCGAACTGGGTGCCCCAGTCGCCGATGTGATGGCGCCGGATCACCTTCTCGCCGGTGAACTCCAGGATCTTGACCACCGCGTCGCCGATCACCGCCGAGCGCAGATGGCCGACGTGCATCTCCTTCGCCACGTTCGGCTGGGCGTAGTCGATCACGGTCGTGCCCGCGTCGGCCGCGAACGGGACGCCGAGCCGGTCGTCGGCGGCGCGCGCGGCGAGGGTCGCGGTGATGGCCGAGTCCGCGACGGTGATGTTGAGGAAGCCGGGGCCGGAGACCTCGATGTCGGCGATCACCGAGTCGGGGTCGGCGGAGGACGGGGCGACCGGGAGGCGCTCCACGACCTTGGCCGCCAGCTCGCGCGGATTCCCCTTCAGCTGCTTCGCCAGCGCCAGCATCCCGTTGGCCTGGAAGTCGGCCCTGTCGCTTCGTCGCAGCAGCGGGTCCGCGGAACCGGCCTCCGGCAGGGCAGCCGTGAGGGCGTTCGCGACGCGCTGGTGGACCGAAGCGGCAAGGGAGGGGACCGAGGCCATGGGTGAGGTGCCGTTCCTATAGAGGGCTGGGTTACCAATCTGGCCACCCCAGTATTTCATGGGCCGTCCAACCCTTTCTCCGGGCTGTGGACGCCTGTGGACAACTCCGGATGCGGATGACGACAACCTGTGGGCAACCCCGAAGGCCCCTCCTCCGTCTGGGACAATGGTCGGTGCCATGACCGCAAGGAAGGAAGTGCCGACCGTGGCTCAGAGCACCGAGACCGACTGGGTCTCCCGATTCGCCGACGAGGTCATTGCCGAGGCGGAGCGACGCGCGCCCGGCAAACCGATCGTCTGCGCCTCGGGCCTCAGCCCGTCCGGCCCGATCCACCTCGGCAATCTGCGCGAGGTCATGACGCCGCACCTGGTCGCCGACGAGATCCGGCGCCGGGGATACGACTGCGTGCACATCCTGTCCTGGGACGACTACGACCGGTACCGGAAGGTCCCGGCCGGGGTCGACCCGTCCTGGTCCGAGCACATCGGCAAGCCGCTGACCTCCGTCCCGGCCCCGCCCGGATCGTCGTACGCGAACTGGGCCGAGCACTTCAAGGCGCCGATGATCGAGGCGCTGAGCGCGATGGGCATCGAGTTCCACGGCATCAGCCAGACCGAGAAGTACACCTCGGGCGCCTACCGCGAGCAGATCCTGCACGCGATGCACCACCGCGAGCAGATCGACGCCGTCCTCGACCGGTACCGCACGAAGGACAAGCCGGGCGCGAAGGACGCGAAGAAGCAGCAGCAGAAGAAGCAGAAGCCGGTCGACGAGGCCGAGCTGGAGGCCGCCGAGGGCTCGGGGGCGGCCGCCGAGGACGACGGCAGCGCGGGCGGCGCCGGGTACTACCCGTACAAGCCGTACTGCTCGGTCTGCGAGCGCGATCTGACGACCGTGACCTCGTACGACGACAAGACCACCGAGCTGACCTACACCTGCGCCTGCGGCCACGCCGAGACCGTGCTGCTCAGCGAGCACAACCGCGGCAAGCTGGTCTGGAAGGTCGACTGGCCGATGCGCTGGGCGTACGAGGGCGTCGTCTTCGAGCCCTCCGGCGTCGACCACTCCTCGCCCGGCTCCTCGTTCGTGGTGGGCGGGCAGATCGTGCGCGAGGTCTTCGGCGGCGATCAGCCGATCGGCCCGATGTACGCGTTCGTGGGCATCAGCGGCATGGCCAAGATGTCCTCCTCCAAGGGCGGCGTGCCGACCCCGGCCGACGCGCTGGAGATCATGGAGGCGCCGCTGCTGCGCTGGCTGTACGCGCGCCGTCGGCCGAACCAGTCCTTCAAGATCGCCTTCGATCAGGAGATCCAGCGCACCTACGACGAGTGGGACGCCCTGGAGCGCAAGATCAACGACGGTTCGGCGCAGCCCGCGGACTCCGCCGCGTACAGCCGGGCGACCCGCACGGCCGGCGGTGAGCTGCCCCGCACCCCGCGCCCGCTGCCGTACCGCATGCTCGCCTCCGTGGTGGACATCACCACCGGGCACGACGAGCAGACGCTGCGCATCCTCGGCGAGCTGGACCCGGCGAACCCGGTGACGTCCCTGGACGAGACCCGGCCGCGGCTCGACCGGGCCGAGCGCTGGATCACCACCCAGGTCCCGGCCGAGCAGCGCACCCGGGTCCGGGACGAGCCGGACACCGAGCTGCTGGCCTCGCTCGGCGAGACCGAGCGCGAGTCGCTGCGGCTGCTGCTCGACGGGCTGGACGAGCACTGGTCGCTCGACGGGCTGACGACGCTGGTCTACGGCGTGCCGAAGCTCCAGGCGGGGCTGTCGGCGGACGCCAAGCCGACGCCGGAGCTGAAGGTCGCCCAGCGGGCGTTCTTCGCGCTGCTCTACCAGCTGCTGGTCGGGCGGGACACCGGGCCGCGGCTGCCCACCCTGCTGCTCGCGGTGGGGGCGGACCGGGTGCGCAAGCTGCTCGTGGCCTGAGCCGGACGACGATAAACGGCGTGAGCCGGGCGGGCCGCGGGCCCGACCGGCTCACGCCGTTATCGAGGCCCTGATCCTGCGCTTTACGGGATGTGCTCCGCCTGCATCTCGGTGCGGTAGCGGTCCTTGTAGTCGTTCACAAAGCCGGTCAGCTCGTCGTTGCTGAGGTCGGCGACGCCGTACGCCTCGCGCAGCCGCTGACCGAACTGGTACGCGGACGGGAAGCGTCCGTTGTCGGCGAGGTACTGGCGGTAGGTCGCGTAGAACACCTCGTCGCGCGGGACGTCGTCCGGCATCGCCGCCGCGGCGGGCGCCCCCGGCTGCTCGACGTACAGCTGTTCTTGGCCGCGCTGCTCCTGGCCGCGCTGCTCCTGGCCGCGCTGTTCCGGGACGTACGCACCCTGGGCGTTCCCCACGCCCTGGCCGCCGAGCTGGCGGACCCGGTTGGGCCCGACCGGCACGGTGACCTGCGGCTGCCCGGGCTGCTGGGGCCCGCCCGGCTGCCCGGGCTGCTGGGGCCCGCCCGGCTGCTCGTGCTGCGCCGGATGGGCAGCGGCGGCGGGGTCGAACGGGACGGCGCCCCGGCCGTCGTGCTCCTGACCTGTCGGCTGCTGGTAGACCGGCAGCGGCAGCGAGAGCGGCAGTTCCTGCGGCTGCTGCTGAGCGGGAACGGCGCCGAAGCCGGTGCCGTCGGCCGCCCCGTAGACGCCCGGCTGCCCATGGGCCGCGCCGTAGACGCCCGGCTGCATCCCCGGGTACGCCGTCTCCGGCGTCCGCCCGGCCCCGCCCCCCGCGGTGCCCGACGGCAGCGCGGTGGGGGAGAAGGCGCTCGCCTCCAGCCCGGCCGCCTCGAGGCCCGCCGGGGCGGTGTCCGACAGCGGCACCCCGTAGCGCGCCAGCCGCAGCGGCATCAGTGCCTCCACCGGGGCCTTGCGGCGCCACTGCCGCCCGTAGCGGGCCTGGAGCCGGGTCTGGTAGACCAGCCGGTCCTGTTCCAGCTGGATGACCTCGTCGTAGCTGCGCAGCTCCCACAGCTTCATCCGGCGCCACAGCCGGAAGGTCGGGATCGGCGCCAGCAGCCAGCGGACGAGGCGGACCGACTCCATGTGCCGGTCGGCGGTGATGTCGGCGATCCGGCCGATCGCGTGCCGGGCGGCCTCGACGGAGACGACGAAGAGCACCGGGATGACGCCGTGCATGCCGACGCCGATCGGGTCCGGCCAGGCGGCGGCGCCGTTGAAGGCGATGGTCGCCGCGGTGAGCATCCACGCGGTCTGGCGCAGCAGCGGGAAGGGGATGCGGATCCAGGTCAGCAGCAGATCCAGGGCCAGCAGGACGCAGATCCCGGCGTCGATCCCGATGGGGAAGACGTTGGCGAAGGCGCCG
>NZ_JAIWIH010000066.1:0-42541 GCF_052851135.1 Streptomyces sp. BRA346
GATCACCAGACGCCTCTTCGACATCGCCAGACCCTGCCCCCGAGGTCATGCCGATGTCTTGAGACACCCCATTCCGATGTCCTGAGCGAGCACACTGTCGTCCCGACCAGCGTTTTCGCAGGTCGGAGGCCGTTTCCGCGGGTAGCGGAGGCGGCCTTTGTCGTGCCTGGGCTGGGAGCGATGGGGAGCACTCTGGGAGCCCTCGTGCTCCCAACTCGCGGACGTGTCAACGGTGTCCGATTCGTCCGTCACCCGATCCGGTAGACCTGCGGCGCCGTACCGAGCCCCTGTGTGCCGTCGTCAACCGTAGGCCCCTGCGGTCACTCCGTCGATTCGGATGCTCTTCGCACCTAGAGGCATAAGGGCCCTTGTCGGCTCTCGACCTCCTTTCAGGGTGGGAGCACGGAGTCGCGCTCCCCATGCGACAGGGATGGGGGGGACTGTCGGTGATGTCGCTGAGTCGGTTTTCGCAGGCAGGTCGCACGCGGGCGTCCTGGTCGTTGCGAGCGACCTGCGTCAAGGCGAGGCAAAGCCCCTTGGCGTCCGCCGGCAGATAGGTCACTCCCAGGGCGCGAGTGCCGTATCCGGCTCTGGAGCGCTGTGGCGAGACAGCCGACGGGGGGTGTGAGTGTCGGAAACTGTGTCACCCTATGCGACCTGCCTGTATTCGTGGATGAGGCCACGGAGCCGGTCATGCCGGGAGATTGGTGTGTTGTCGTTCTGCTGCTGTTCTTGACACCGCCGAACGGCGCGGTGCGCCCGTTGGCATAGGCGTTGACTTCTATGGTGCCGGAACTGACCTTGCGGGCCAGCGCCTCACCGCGATCGGGGTCGGCCGTCCACACCGTTCCGCCCCAGTCCGTACTTGCTGCTGTTGGCGATGGTGATCGCTTCCTCCTCCCACCCATAGGGAATCACCGCCAGCGCCGGCCCGAAGACCTTGCCCGGTCCCTGCCGGTCCAGGAAGTCGTGTGTCTTGGTCAAGGCCGACTCGCCGGCCGCCACTGGTGGCCCGCGTTCTTGTAGTCGCCGACGAGTTCCTTCTTCTTCGTGTCCACGCTGATCACCGGCTGGCCGGTGCCCATATGCTTGTAGGTGCCAAGAACTGCGTCCATGCTGGTCACGCGGCATGCTGGTACTCGTGCAGGAGGCGCCGAGATGATCGACTGATGCCGAGATAGGCAAGCTGGTCGGGGTCTCATCGGATCGGGTAGTGGACGGAGTGGTGCGGCCCTTGCGAGAGCGCGGTGGGGTGGTCTGGGCTCGTTGTAGGGCTGATCAATGAGTACAGGGTACGCAGCATGACCAGCAGTGACGCGTTTCTGAACGGCACAGGGTTTTTCGGCAGGCGCACAGCTTCCAAGGCACAGAGTAGAGCGTGCGGCCGACCTTGATGTGGATGTCCGGGCCGACGGTCGCCCTCGACCAGCGGGCCAGGACGAACGGGGTGGGTGGCAGCGGCAGCAGCTCGGCTGCTTCCAGTGCCTCGAACACCGCAAGCGGGGCGGCGCCGTCCAGTGGCCGGCACTGGCGACGTCCGGCGACCTGCCGGCTCCAGGTCACGGCCTCGGCCTGCATGTGCTCGATTGAGGTGAACTCCCGTCCCCGCCAGAACGAGTCGCGGACATAGGGCATGGGCCGCTCCACTCTGGGCTTGTCCTTCGGCTTCGATGCCCGGGCTGGGTCGACCAACGCGCCGTAATGGGTGGCGAGTTCGGCATACGCCTTGTTGATTTTCGGGTCGTAGAGGTCGGGCTTGTCGACGCCGGTTTTGAGGTTGTCCGGCACGAGCCGGCGCGGGACACCGCCGAAGAACCGGAAGGCCGCGACGTGTGCCTCGGTCCATGCCTGTTGGTCCAGGTGCAGCACCGGACGCACGAACATGTGCCGCGAGCAGGGCAGCACCATCACGAACGCCCAGACTCGGTGCCGTCGGCCCGTGCGTGGGTTGATCCACTGCCCGAGGAAGCCGTAGTCAATCTGGGCCTCCGAACCGGGCTCGACTTCGTCCCGCAGGACGGTGACCTGTGATTTCGCCGCCTCGTCCGGCAGTGTGGCGTGCACCCAGCGGCGGAAGGAGGAGATCGACACCTGGAGCTTGTGCTCGTCGCGCAGTCGCTGGTGGATCGTCGAGACGGTCACCGTTCCCAGCAGGTTCTTGATGTAGTCGCGGTGCTTGTCGATCTCCGGCCAGGTCACCTGCCGCAGCCGTCTGTCTGCCAGTCCCGGGAACCACTCCTTGACCAGTTTCGACCAGTCGGCCTCGCTCATCGGCGGCCCGCCCGGGGTGATCCCGGACGCCTCCGCCGGGGCCAGGTACTTTCTGACCGTCTTGCGGTCCACCCCCAGCGACGCGGCCAGCGCGCTCTTCGAGCGGCCTGCGTACCAGTGGATCTCAGTGATGTCGACCACGACGAACGTTCTCCTCGCCATCCGGGCTGCCCATCGGCCTTCCGAACCACGGGACGAGGAACATGGGCAGCTCCGCGACGACCAGGTCCCTCGGTCCCGGACTCCGCGCTACCCATGACCAATAAGGAGGATTCGTGATAGATGGCCGCGTAGCGCTCAAACCACCCTAGACAGGGAAAATTGATCTTCGATAAGGGCGTGATGCATTGTTTTATCCAGGGCTTGGTGGTCACTGCGGTCTGCCCCAGGCGGCCTGGTTTCCAAGCCACCCCGAAACCCGATCCATGCCGGTCAGACTGATCGTAGGTTCATGCCATGACGACCGTTGACGACATGGACTACGAGTTCCGCACTGCCCGGCCTGAGGACACCGAGGCTATCGAGGCACTCGACGGATCCTTCACCACCCGCACTATCTTCCACGTGGCCGTCACCGAGGACGGGTTCGCCCTCCAGGAGATCCCGGTGGACCCGCCCATCCACAAAGTCTTCCCAGCGGAGGACACCGACGACGGCGACGACCCCGCGGCCCAGGAGGACCGAACAGCCGCACCTTCGTCGCCGTCGGCGCTGACGGTTGTCTGGCAGGCTTCGCCGTCGTCTCCTACGCTCCGTGGAACCGGCGGCTGACCATCGAGGACATCGAAGTCGCTCCAGCCCATCGAGGCCAGGGCGTCGGCCGTGCCTTGGTGGGCCACGCCGCCGAGTTCGCCCGTGAGCGCGGTGCCGGGCACATCTGGCTGGAAGTCACCAACATCAACGCCCCGGCGATCCACGCCTACCGGCGTATGGGATTCAGCTTCTGCGGGCTGGACACGACGCTCTACGACGGCACACCCTCATCGGGCGAGCAATCCCTTTTCATGGGCATGCCTTGCCGCTGAGCCGCCAGCAGGCGGATGACAGCGGGAGCCGACACGTCGCCCGGCGCGACCGTCGTCCTCATGGGGAAACGTGACCGCCAGGGTGGGGAATTACCTGACGCCGAACCCACATGAGGTGGGGAAAGCCATGACCGTCGACACCCGAGAGTTACCACGTGGAGCGGCAGTCTGGCTTGTGCTCCCTCGTAGACAGCCTCGCGTGGCGCCTCGACCCGTCCCAGCCGATGGCTCGTTGACGCACCTGGAGTGGCGCCCGTGCGCCATGCTGCCGACATGAGTGATGGCATCAGGGACGCGTTATGGAACGTCGAATTGGGCCCTTCGAGCTACGCCGCGGACAACGAGCAGTACCGGCAGGCGGTGCTTGAGCAGTACAAGCTGTACGTCGAGATGGCCGACCGGGTCAGCGCCCGACGCAACCTCGCCAACACCTTCTTCCTGTCGCTCAACAGCGCGGTGGTGGCGGTCGTGGCGGCGGTCTCGGGCCGTGCACTAGCCAGCGCATCGGCCTGGTTACTCCTGGCCGGCCTGGCGATCATGCTGGGTCAGTGCGTTGCCTGGTTCGTGATGGTGCGCTCGTACCGGCAGCTCAACGCCGCCAAGTACGCGGTGATCGGTGCCCTGGAAGAGCGGCTGCCGGCGTTCGCGTACTCCCGGGCTGAGTGGGGCGCGCTCCGCCAGGGCCGAGACTGGCGCACATACCTGCCTCTGACGCATGTCGAGCAGTGGGTGCCGGTCCTTTTCTGCTTCTCCTACCTCCTGGGCTTCTGCGCCCTGGTCCTGTGACCGGCGCTCGCTGGCGCGTTCGGTAAAGCGCGTGCGGTACCGTCGCGCAATGCCGACCCTTGCCGTGACCGGCCACATGGACCTCACCCCGTCGACTTGTGAGATCGTCCGTGCGGCGCTGCGCGAGCTGCTCGCCACGACGGAGACCGCCGGGGAGGGCCTCGTAGGGGTATCGTGCCTCGCGCCCGGCGCGGATTCTCTGTTCGCGGAGGCTGTCCGGGATGCGGGCGGTCTGCTCGTTGCTGTGGTGCCGTCGCAGGACTACCGCTCGGCTCATGTCACGTCCGATCACGCGCCTGTCTTCGACAGCCTGCTCGCGGCGGCGTCGGAGGTGGTCACCCTTCCGTTCGAGGAGGCGGGCCGGGGGGCGTACGAGGCCGCCAACGCGGAACTGCTCCGCCGGGCGGACATTCTGATCGCGGTCTGGGATGGCACGCCGCCTTCCGGGCGCGGTGGCGGCACGGCGGACTCGGTCCAGGCGGCGCGCGCTGCCGGCGTCCCCGTCCGCACAGTGTGGCCCGAGGGCGCGGTCCGCCGGTCCTGAGTCTCTGTGGCCGTTCCCTGAAGGGCGGGCGGGAGATCCGTGACCGCGGAGCTCCTCCCGCCAGCTGACCGCTACCGTCAGGCAGCGGTAGTGTCTGAGAGTCGTGACGGGAGGGCCCTCGTGGCTACGATGCACAAAGACGGCAGGGACGAGAATCCGGCAGACGACCGACTGAACTGGCGCCACTGGCGCCTAAGCATGCCGCGCTTCTGGCTGAGTTTCTTAGAGACGGTGAGCATCACACTAGTTGTAACGGTGGTTGCCACAAGTATCGATCGGGGAGAGGTGGCCCCCCTTCATGGGGCGCTCGTTGCGTTCCTAGTCTTCATGCTGGTGGTAGGTGTCAACGCGCGCAGGACTGCCCGGAAAGAAGGGCTCTCCCAGATGCTGCCCACACTGAGTGGCCGGCAGGAGCTAGACGAGCATCGGTACATCCTGTATTTGCGCCCCTTCGACACCGATCACAGGATGTACCAGACCGATCGAGCTGGCGCCTGGAACGTGCTGACCTCGCTGGCCTCGCACTTCGGGTACGGCCGCGAGGCTGACTTTACGCGGGAGGAACGGATCATCTGGCTGTTTCAGCGCCTCGGCCAGGTGGTGGCGGTCGGGCATCCTGAGGAACAGTTTCCACGCCCGGGGGCCTGGCGTTTTTATCTGCCGAAGGACGGGGACGCATGGAAGCCAGAGGTCAGCGACGCGATGCAGCGAGCTCGGCTGGTGATCTTGTCCGCCGGCATCGTCGGCGACCCGGCGCGCGCCAAGGGCACCCTCTGGGAGTACTCCGAGGCTGTGCGCCTCCTCCCTCCGTCCCGTCTCGTACTGCTCGTCACCGATGGGGCTGGCGCCTACGACCGCTTCCGCGAGGCGGCGGCCGAGTACTTTTCGCGGCGTGCGGCGGACCTGCGCTGCAGGGGAGAGACGCTGCCACCGCCGCCGTCCCTCCCCGACCGCCCTAGCCTGCACCGCCCGAGGAAGCTAAGGCAGGCTCCGCCACTCCGGGGTGTCATCCGCTTCGGCGACGACTGGACGGCGACGTTCGTGCCCTTCGACCCCACCGCGGAATCGCGCCTGACCAGCGTGGGGCGGTGGCACATGACCAAGAAGAACCAGATTCTTCCGCTGCTCCAGCGGGTCGAGGTGACCCTTCCGGGAAGGGCCGTCCCCCCACAACCTCGCTGGGATCGTGCCTGGTTGAAATTTTCAGTACTGCAGCTCCCGATCTTGGCCTATCTGTCGTATCTCTGGGGTAGCGACATGCCGCGCTCTCAGAAGATTGCCGTGGTGGGGAGCATGATGGTGATGACGTGGGTCGCCGGTGGCGGCTTCATAAGCAGCGAGAAGGATCGCAGCCTCGACTCCGTGAAGGTCGTGCTGCCAGGCGACGGTGAGGAGCCGAAGGTTGGTGCGGGCAATGCAGTTTGACCTGCCCTGTGCTGGTGAATTGCCCCGATACCAGCCACGGCGGAACGCTGGCCACCAGACTATCGACCTGGCGTCGATAGGTGTCGAACGATTCGTCGTATGCACGCAGTCAAGGTCAAGCTGAATGCGCGAGCGGACACGGGGTTGTGGAAGGCGTTGAGGGACGCTCCGTCGTCGGGTGAGGCGACGGGGCATGAGGGTGATGGCGGCCCAGGTGATGAGGGTTTCGGAGTGCTGGACGAGCCGTTCGTAATCACGTGCGTGGCGGCGGGCGTGCATGCTCCAGGCGAGCGTGTGCCGTTCAGAAATGCGTCGCTGCAGGTCGTAGGCGGTATGGCGGAATCAGGGGGCGTGTTGGGATCCTGTCCAGGTGATCGTTTCACTGGTTTATCGGGTCACGCGGAAGCTTCTGTCGGTCCCAGCGGTGCTGCTGCGTCGGCGGATGGCCAGAGATGCTGAGTTGCTCGTGCTCCGGCACGAGAACGGGGTGCTACGCAGGCAACTTGCGAGTCCGGTGCGCTATCAGTGGGCGGACCGGTTGTGGTTCGCGGCATTGTCCTCGCTGATACCGTGGCGCCGCTGGGCGCAGGTGTTCCCTGTGGCACCAGGGACGTTGGTCGGCTGGCATCGGCGTCTCGTTGCACGCAGGTGGGACTACAGTGAGTGCCCCATCAAGCCGGGCCGGCCGGCGACAGCGAAAGCCGTGAAGGGGTTGGTGCTGCGGCTGGCACGGGAGAATCCGCGCTGGGGCTGCCGCAGGATCCAGGGAGAGCTCGACCGGCTGGGCCACAGGATCGGCGCGTCCACGGTATGGAAGATCTTGACGGCAGCCGGTGTCGACCCGGCTCCCCGTCGCGCCGGGCCGACATGGCGCGAGTTCCTCGCATCCCAGGCCGAGGCCTGTGGGTGCCGGAAACTGTGTCACCCGAGGTGACCTGCGGGTTCGGATCTGCCAGAGCACAGGAAGCCAGCGAGTGCTGTGCGGCATCATGCTGGGTCGTGGCGATACGTCTGGTCTATCAGCTCGCGTGCCAGCTCTTCCGCTGGCTTGCGCTGCTGGCCCGGTCAAGTGCGGCGAAAGACGTCGAGATCTTGATGCTCCGGCACCAGCTCACTGTCGCGCAACGCACCCAGCCACGACCTCAATTTTCCTGGAGCGATCGGGCTGTCATGGCAGCGCTGCTCCGGATGGTGAACAAGCACCAGCGTGCACGGCTGGCGTTGCTGGTCACTCCACGGTCGGTCCTGCGCTGGCATGCACGCCTCGTCGCCCGGAAGTGGACCTATCCACACCGCCGTCCAGGCCGACCACCGACGCCGGAAGCACTGCGGCAGCTGGTCCTGCGCCTCGCACGGGAGAACCCGGGGTGGGGATATCGACGGATCCACGGTGAACTGCTCGGCCTGGGACGGAAACTCGGCGCCTCGACCGTCTGGGAGATCTTGCAGAAGGCCGGGATCGACCCCGCACCCCAGCGCACCAACCAGTCCTGGCCCGCCTTCCTCAAAGCCCAGGCCTCCGCCATCGTGGCCACCGAACTCTTCCACATCGACACGGTCTTCCTGCGGCGCTGGTTCGTGCTGTTCTTCATCGACCACGGCACCCGCCGCGTGCACATCGCCGGCGTCACCCGGCACCCGACCGGCCCCTGGATCACCCAGCAAGCGCGGAACTACCTCATGGACCTCGGTGACCGTGCAGAGTCGATCAGCTTCCTCATTCGGGACCGCGGCGCCTACTTCACCGACAGCTTCGACGCCGCCTTCCAGGCGGAAGGCATACGCGTGATACCCACACTGCCCGCTGTACCACGGATGAACGCCATCGCCGAACGCTGGATCGGATCATGCCGACGCGAGGCAACCGACCGCGTCCTGATCACCGGAGAACGCCACCTGCGTCTCGTCGTCGGCGAGTACGCGAAGCACTACAACAGACACCGGCCGCACCGATTCCTCGGACAACGGCCACCAGACCAACTCACCAGCCCCGAGCCGCCCATCGTCAGGGACAACACTCGCATTCGTCGACGCGACCGACTTGGCGGCCTTATCCATGAATACTCGCAGGTCGCATAGGGTGACACAGATTCCGGCACCCACAGGGCATGGACCTTGAGGGCGCGGGCTACCGGTCCCGGTTCCTGATCCGGGACCGGGACCGGGATCGGGAAATTCCCCGCCCCAGCGACACCTGCCCACTCGGCCGAGAAGCCCTTGCCTCGTGGACCGGTTCTCAGGAGGTGGTGTTGGTCAGGTCCTGGATGCGGGCTTGTATCAGGGGAAGGATCTCGCTCGTGGCTCGTTCGACGGAGGTGGCGAGTACTTCGGCGTTGAGCTTGCGGTGTGGTACGTGAGCGAGTTTGTCGCGCAGTGCGATGGGGCCGCTGTATGCCTGTGTCACGGTGCCGTGAGATGCCTGTTTGAGCATTTCGCCGAAGGTGAGCATGCAGTAGGCCAAGGCGAGGAGGCGCTCGTTTCCTGGCTTGGGTGTTCCGTTGCGGAGGATTGAGCGCGCTTGGTCGAGTGCTGCCATTGCGTCGGTCAGGCGTAGCAACTCCCGGCGTTCACGGTCGGTGCGTGTGTTGGTCACGCCGCCCCGCGCAGGTCGTTCAGAGGTTCGGTTTCTTCGACTTCCACTCCGGGGCCGCGTGGGACGACTTCCACGAGGGCGCCGAGGATGCTGGACAGGTCTGATTCGAAGCTGGTGATGTCGAAGTAGGAGCGGTCGGCGTCCAGGGTGGCGACAAGTTCCCCGGGCTCGGTGCTCAAGGCGAAGGAGTGCAGGCCATGCCGACGTCCAAGCTGGCGAATGGTCGTGGCATTGGCGCGGAGCTTTTCGGTGGTGGCCGGCCTCACGGCTCATCCTCCCTAGCGCTTTCGGGCGACCGGAATCGACAGGAGCCAGAATATAGGAGTGTGGCAGCAGGAGGGCCTGCTCGGGAGGGGCGCAGGGAGCGGTGTCCTCTTGCTCCGTACGGCGGCGTACGACCCCGAGTCTTCTGCTACAGAGTGATACGGCTCGTCGCGGTGAGTTGTCGCGCGGCTGGGGGTCAAGGGGTCGCAGGTTCAAATCCTGTCGTCCCGACCAGCGTTTTCGCAGGTCGGAGGCCGTTTCTGCGAGTTGCGGAGGCGGCCTTTGTCGTGTCTGGGTTGGGAGCGATGGGGAGCCCTCTGGGAGCCCTCGTGCTCCCAACTCGCAGACGTGTCAACGGTGTCCGATTCGTCCGTCACCTGATCCGGCAGATCTGCTGCGCCGTACCGAGCCCCTGTGTGCCGTCGTCAACCGTAGGCCCCTGAGGTCATCCCATCGATCCGGACGCTCTCTGTATCGAGAGGCATAAGAACCCCTTGTCGGTTCCCGGCCCTCTTTCGGGGTGGGAGCACGGCGCCGTGCTCCCCATGCGACAGGGGGAGCGGGGACCGCCGGTGCTTTCTCCGGGGCCGGTTTTCGCAGGCAGGTCGCGCGCCCCTGTCCTGGTCGTCGTGGAGTGTCTGAGTCAAGGCGCGGCAAAGCCCCTTGGCGTCTGCCGGCAGATAGGGCACTCCCAGGGCGTGAGCGCTGTATCAGGCTCTGGAGCGCCGTAGGGAGACTGTTTGCGGAGCCCTGGACGGAAGAAAAAGTGTGCCAAGCGAGCGAGAATAATGTCCCCGCTGTGTGTGCGCTGGGCGTGGTGGTCGACGAGCACTGCTTGCCTGCGTGTCGCTCGAGTGTGGTGCTCTTGTCGTTGACGTATCCGGCCTGGGGCCCGGGGGCGGACAGCCTGGGCGGCTGAAGGGTGTCTTTATTGCCGTACGGTGGTTGACTTGGGGCTTTGCGCTCGCCCAGGTGGGCATGATCAGTGGTTGTGGGTCTGCGACTGCTCTATCTGATCTTCTGCCGCCTGCTGGGCTGCTTCCTGTTACTGGGCCTGCGGGTGCCGATAAATCATCCACGCAGGTCGGGAGCCTGATCACGGATCTTCGGTTCTCCTCGACATTCGCCCAAGTGCCTTCACCCGCAAAGGGCCGGGGCGGCATCATGATCTGTCGTGCTGCTGCGCCTGGCCCACCTCGCCACGACCAACGTGTGCCGTTCGGAAACTCGTCGCTGCTGGTCAGGCGGCGTATCTGTACTCGTTGATCACGCTGCCGAGCATGCGGGTGTGCAGGAGCCGATGAGTAGTCGGAGCGCTCATGGGCTTCGGGTGCTCGTGGGCGAGGGGAGGGAACTGTGCCCGGGCCTGGTGTGGGCGATGACGGTTGTAGTGCTGGGCGTAGGCGTCGAGGATCTGTCGGGTATGGGTTTCGTTCCATAGGAGCAGGCGGTCGAGGACCTCGCGCCGCAGGGTCCCGATGACCCGTTCGCATTGCGCGTTCATCTGCTGTAGTCCCACTTCCGAGCGATCAGCCTGCGGTGCCATGCGAGCAGCGTCGCGGGCGTCACCGGGAACGCGTTCGCCCACCGGCACCGGGGGATCAGCGACGACAGCGCCGCGAACCACAGCCGATCCGCCGGCTCGTACCGCACAGGCCTCGTGAGCTGTCTGCGCAGCACCGCGTTCTCGTGTCGCAGCACAAGCAGTTCCGCATCCTTGGCCGCATCCCGACGCAACAGCAACGCCGGGAACGCGAGCAGCTTCCGAGTCACCTGGTACACCAGAGGGACGATCACCCGGACAGGGTTCCAGCAGACCGTGATGGAACGCCAGACCCGCTCCGAGCAGCAGCGATGAGTTTCCGAACGGCACACCACACGCTGCTCGCCTGTGACTTCATGCACGTGGAGACCGTCTTCCTCAAGCGTCTCTATGTCTTCTTCGTCATGGAGATTGCCAACCGACGCGTCCATGTCCTGGGCGTCACCGCCCACTCGACCGGCGTATGGGTCACTCAACTCGCCCGCAATCTGCTCATGGACCTCGAGGAGAGGGCTGGGTGCTTCCGGTTCCTCATCCGGGACCGGGACAGCAAGTTCACCGCCGCATTCGACGCCGTCTTCGCCGGCAACGGCACAGCCGTCATCCCGACCCCGCCGCAAAGCCCACGGTCCAACGCGTTCGCGGAACGATGGATACGCACAGCCCGTGCAGAATACACCGACCGCCTCCTCATCACCGGCGAACGTCACCTACGCACGGTCCTGACCAGGTACGCCGAGCGCTACAACACCGGACGAGCGCACCGCAGCCTCGACCTACGTGCTCCAGACGACGACCGAACATTATCCCCCTGCCCGCTGCAACGGTCAGGCGTAAGAAAGTACTCGGCGGACTGCTCAACGAGTACCACAGCACGCCACACCGACCGCCTCACCATCCACAGGAAACGCCCAGCTCAGCAGCCTGATCGGAATATTGACGCCCTTCAGGCCGCCGGGTGAACGACGTGGCCGAAGCCGCTCATCGTCGCAGTCTGTCCGAACGGGGCCGTACAGGGCGTCTCTTGTGATGACATGACCTGAGTGCATACGGAATATCGTGGGAAAGTCATGACGTGGCACGGCGGAGCATGCCTCTGCGCGCGGCCGCCCGGTGACGGCCGGGCACCAACCGGCCGTCGGCGGCGGTGAGAGGGCCGCAGGCGGTGCCGGGCAGTCGCGGGAGCGGGGGAGGGGACGGTGTGACGGATATCGAGGCGAGTCCGGACGGGCCGGTGGACCGGCGTATGGCTCTGGCCCGCGAGTGGGATGACCTGGTCGACCGGATACGGGGACTCGGGGGGTTCGAGGACTTCCTGCGGTCGCCGCGCCTCGACTCGCTGTTGCCTGCCGCGAGCGGCGGCCCGGTTGTCGTCGTCAACGTGAGCCGATGGCGGTGTGACGCGTTGATCGTGACCGAGGAGGGCGTGCGCAACCGCGCGCTGCCCGATCTGACGCTGGACCGGGCGACCGAGTGGGCCAACACCTATCTGGAGACCCTCCACGCCGCCGAACAGGCTAGGTCCGAATACCAGTTGGCGCACGACACGGTGAGGGCCGACCCCAGACCCTCCGCGATCCGCGCCCAGCAGCGCGCCGCCGGTGCCTTGATGACGGCGGAGCAGCGTACGGACGAGATGCTCGGAACGCTCCAGCGCCGGCTCTGGGACAGCGTCGCCGCGCCGGTTCTCGACGAACTGGGTCTCCACCGGGCGCCTGCCTCGGCCGGTGGGCCCTGGCCCCGGCTGTGGTGGTGTCCCACGGGGCCCCTCACCCTGCTCCCCCTCCATACGGCCGGGTACTACGACGCCGCCCTCGACGAGACGGAACCCCGTACGGTCCTCGACCGCGTCGTCTCCTCGTACACGCCCACCCTGCGCGTGCTCACGGAGGCGCGCGCCGGACGAGGCGCGGGCGGTCACGCCGGTACGGACGACGCGGGCGCGCCGGAGGAGGAACGCATGCTCGTCGTCTCCGTGGGCGACGTGCCGGGCCAGCCGCGGTTGCGCAACGCCGGAGCCGAACGCGACACGCTCACGGAGCTCTTCCCCGCCGGGCGCCACACGCTCCTGGAGGGGCCCGGAGCCACCCGAGGAGCCGTCGAGGCGGAACTCGCGAGGCACCGCTGGGTGCACTTCAGCTGCCACGGCGACCAGGACCTCGCCGAACCGTCCCGCGGAGGCCTGCTGCTGCACGACGGGGTGCTCACCGTCGCCGACCTTGCGGCGCGACAGTTCCGAGGGGAGTTCGCCGGCCTGTCCGCCTGCAAGACCGCCGTCGGTGGAGTGAACCTGCTGGACGAAGCCATCACACTGGCGTCCGCGCTGCACTACACCGGCTACCGGCACGTGGTCGCGGCCCTGTGGTCCGTGGAGGACAGGACAGCGGCACGCGTCTTCGACGCGGTGTACCGGTACATGACCGTCGACGGACACCTGCGGCCCGAGGCCGCCGCACCCGCGCTGCACCGGGCCGTGCGGGCCCTGCGACGGGAAATGCCAGATCAGCCCAGACTCTGGACTCCCTTCACCCACATCGGGCCGTAGAGCGCCGCACACACGGATCGCCGTCCTGCCGAACACGGGAGAAACCCCACATGTCCCCTGCACTGCCCGAATCGCGGCCCGGCACGGCCCCGGTCGCACACGAGACCGGGGTGGGTCCGGAGCCCTACGAGGAGATCACCCACCCGTCGTTCGCCGAACAGGCGGCCTGCTTCCAGGCCATTCCCACCCGGGGCGGGGTGGTCCTGAAGGGGCCGTGCCCGCGCTGCGGCGATCCGATGGACTTCCCCCACATCGACAGTGTCGTCCGCTCCTGGCTGCGCCGGCGGCCCCATCCGGCGCCGCCGGCAGCGACTGCGGAGCCCGTGGTGCCCATGATCTGCACATGCTCCGTACCTCACCCCGGGCGGCCGGACGACCAGGACGGCTGCGGCGCCTACTGGAACGTCATCCTGCGGGAGGAGCGGCCATGACACTCCGGGTGACCCCGGGCCCGGCGGCCGACCGCGCCCACCAGGTGTCCGCCCGGCACGACTATCAACTGGTCAAGGACTCCTTGCCGCGCGTGCGGGCGGCAGCGCTCGCCTGGCGGAACGGCGTCGGAACCCTGCTGGCGGGTCTGATCGGCTTCGGACTGCTGAAGGGGCGCACGGACGTCGGCCAGTTGGCCTCACCGTACGACGCGGTCGTCGGCCTTCTGCTCCTGGCGGCCCTCCTGGCGGGCACGACGGCGGCCGTGCTGTTGCTGCGCGCCGCGCACGGCCGTCCGGCCGCGACCGCGATCAAGGAGTACCGGGCTCACGGTGGCGGATCGGCGCTGGGAGCCGACCATGCGGAGGCCCTGCGCGCCGCCAGCGCCTTGTCCAGGGGCGTCGTGCTGGCGCTCTCCTGCACCGCGCTGCTGGTCGCGGCCGTGGGTACGACCTGGTACGGGCCCGCCGCGAAGGAGCCCTCCGTGGAGATCCTCACCCCCGCGGGCTCCCGCTGCGGTGAGGTGATCCGGATGGCCTCGGGTCTGCTGACCCTGAGGACCGACAGCGGCGAGGTCACGCTCGACCTGAGCCGTTCGACCGGCATCCGTGCCGTCGACTCCTGCACGCCCGAGGCGTCGCCGTGAAGCGGCGTGCGCGTAAGCGTGTTTCGGCCCCGCCAGGCCCGACCGCCGGCCCGGGTGCGCCGGGCGGAGCGGCATGCCGCGGGGCCACGGTTGAGGTGCGGGGCCCGCTTCGGCTGATGATGCCTGCAATCCGGTGCCTGCTCCGCTACCTTGTGTCCTGAAAGCCCCGAATCGATCAGCTTCTTCGGCCCGGGGCGGGGGCAGTACGCGTTGCGGATCCGCGAGCCGCAGGGGACGGGCTCGGCGCACGCGTGCCGGATTCGAGTGCGGGGGACGCATGAGCGATGAGGCCGAGGTATTGCTGTCGGCGCTGCAGGCACGGGTCGACCGCTGGGTTCACGGCGCGGACCCGGCCGGAGTGTTCGACGACCGGGCTCCGGAGGAGTTCGAACGACTGCTGAACATCGTGCGGGAGACCTGGCCCGTGGATCCGCCGCCCCGGTTCATAGCGGTGTTCGCCGAGTTCTTCCGGTGCCGCTATTCGGCCCGTCCCGAGGAGTACGCCGAGGACCTCGTCGTCAGCGGGAACATGTTCGCCCTGATCTACGATGTCGAACCCGGGAGAGTGCCGGAGCAGTTGCGCCCTCTCGTCGCCGCGAGCCTGATCACCAGTTCCGACCCCGGCCTCTGGGGCGTACTGGTCGCGCGGGCGGAACTCGGGCTTCCGGTCCCGCCCGGTGTGGTGGACAGGCAGCCGACGTTCTCCGACGGAAGGGACCGCCCGAGCTTCCTGAGCGGGTGCGCGAACGCCGTGGCCACGCTGTACGCGGAAACGGGTGTCCGGTCCGATCTCGACGACTCGATCCGACTCTGCGAGGCCGCCGTCGACCTCGCCAGCCCCGATCACCGCCACCGGGCGGCCCTGTTGCAGAACCTCGCGGTCGGCCTGCGGGACCGCGCGCTCCTCGTTGGGTCCTCCGAGGACCTGGACCGTGCCGTCGACGTGGGGCGGGAAGCGGTCACCGCGTCTGCTCGTCCCGAGACCCGGGGCCATCGGGCGACGGTCCTCAGGAACCACGGCATCACCTTGCAGTGCCGTTACGACAGAACCGGTCGGCTCGAGGACCTGCAGCACGCCATCAGCGCCTTCGAGGAGGCCATCGAACTGTCGGCGGACGGCCCGAACCGGGCGAAGACCCGTTCGTTGCTGTCGAGCGGGTTACTGCGGCGCTTCGAGCACCTCGGGAACACGGATGACCTGGACTGGGGCATCCTGCAGGGACGCCAGGCGCTGGACGGTCTGGCCGCGGACGATGGCGGGCGGCCCGCCGTGCAGGGCAATCTCGGAGTCCTCCTGCGGACCCGCAACGAACGGGTCGGAGCACCAGACGATCTCCACGAGGCGATGGAACTGCTCCGCGGCGCGGTCGAGTCCATGGACGCGAACCACCCCGATCGCTCCACCACACTGGCCAATCTGGGCAACGCCCACCTCGATCGCTCCGTGCTCCAGTCCTCGGCACGGGACCTCGACGACGGCATCGCGCTGCTGCGCCAAGCCGCCGAAGTGGCGGCGCCGACGAGCCGAGACCGGTGCCGCAGCCTCGGTCAGCTGGGCAGCGCGCTGTACCGGCGCTTCCTGCGGGTGCGGGAAGTCCGTGACATCGATGAAGCGGTCGAGGTCCTGCAGACGGCTGCCGAGACCTTGCCGGACACGCACATCGAGCGGCGGCCGACCCTCAACGCGCTTGGAGTGGCGCTGCTGGCCCGCTTCGATGTGACGGACGATCCCGAGGATGTGGAGCGGGCCCACCGGACCCTCTCCGAGTGTCTTCGCCTCAGCCCGGTCGGAAGTCCCGACCGCTCCGGAGCGCTGTCCAACCTCGCCTCGACGCTGTACCTCCGGGCACGCCGCGGCGACCGCGCCGAGGACCTCACCGCGGCGATCGATACCATCCGGTCGGCGGTGGACACCACGGCCCCCGACCATCCCGAGAGGTCCGGCATGCTCACCAAGCTGAGCATTCTGCTCCGCTCCAGATCCCGCTTGGAAGACCGCCCCTGCGATCTCGACCTGGCCGTCGACGCGGCCTGGGCCGCACTGCAGGCGCCGGTCTCCAGCCGGCCCGACCGTGCCCACGAATCCCTGGCGGTCGCTCACGCCCTCATCGACCGGCTCGCCGTGAACGCCTCCGTCGCGGACGCCTCCGCCGCGGTCGCGTTGCTGCGGAAGGTGGCACGCAGCGCGACGGCCGACGTGTACGCCAGGCTGGAAGCCGCCCGGGCCGCCGGTGACCTCACCGTCCGAGTCGGCGGGCGACCGGGCGCGGCGGTGGACGACTACGACGTGGTGGAACTGCTCCCCCTGCTCGCGTGGCACGGGCTGGAACGCACATCGCGGGAACGCCTGCTGACCGAGTGGCCGGGGCTGGTGCGCGACGGCGCCGCGGCCGCTGTCGACGCCCTCCGGCTCCCGCGCGCCGTGGAACAACTCGAGCGGGGGCGGGCAGTGATGTGGAGTCAACTTCTCGCCGTGCGCGGTGATCTCACGAGACTGTCGGCCGAGCACCCGGATTTCGCCGAGCGTCTGACCGACATCCGCAACGAACTCGACAAGACCCCTTCGGCGCTTCCCGAGGAGGCACCGGCCGTTCCGGTCCCGCGGTCGAGCCCTCACCGCCCGGAGGCACCACGGCTCCTTCGCGTTCCCGGCGGTGACAAAGGGCCCGTCGAGCGGGACCCCGTCACCTCGGATCCTCGGCCGGACGAGCCGGGGACCGAGGAGCTGTCCGCCCTTACCGCGGAGGCAGACCGGCGCGTGCGCGCCTACCGTGCACTGCGTGATCCGGAACCTGTCCTGCACGACCGGGCGGCCGAGGAGGTCCTGAGAATCGGTGAACTCGCCGGCGCGGCGGGCCGAGACTGGGTGGAGGCCGCGGCGGCGATTCACGCGGCCGCCTGGCTGCGCTGGTGCCGGGGCAGGGAACTGCCGGGGGAGCAGGGCGCGCGGGAATCGCTGACGGCGTTCGAGTCCTTCGGACGGATCTGGGGAATGTCCCTGGACTTGGTCGCGCCGGGTCTGGTGGACCCGGAACTCGCCGCCCGCACGGCGGAAATCCGTCCGGAGACGGACTCCGTGCGTCCGGAGGACGGTCCGCTGATCCTGCGCATCTCCGGCACGGAATTGTTCTCGCGTGATCTAGCGGGCCTGGCGAAGGCGGCCGCCGATCTGGGACGCCTGGCCGGACACCTCGCGGAGGACGACCCATTCCGTCCACTGTGTTCGGCCCACGCTGCCATCGTGTACATGTCCAGGTTCCGAGTGTCCGGGGACGGCGCGGATCGCCGGGAGGCCGTTCGGTGCGCTCGCGACGTGGTCGCCCGCGGGCAAGCGCCCGTCGTCCGGCTGATCGGCCTGTCCGTGCTGGGCGAGGCTCTGCTGCTCGGCGTCGCGGCCGCCGGCGTGTCCTCCGGTGATACAGGCGACCTCGACGAGGCCGTGGGCTTTCTGCGCGAAGCCGTCGACCTTGCCCGTGAGGTCGAGAGCGAGGTCGATCCGGGTGATGAGGGAGCAGTGCGCGACACGACTGCGGACCGCGGCCGACTCAACTCGCTTGTGCTGCTGGCGAACGCCCTGCTCGTCCGGTACCGGGTACGGGCGGACGGGTCCGACCTCGACGAGGCGGTCCGCGGGTGCCTGACCGCATTCGGTCTCCTCACGCCCGAGCACCGTGCCCATCCGGAAGCCCGCAAGGTCTTCACCGCCGTGCTCGAAGAGGTCAACAAGGACTCGGACGACCCGGCGCGTTTGGAGCAGTCACTCCTGCTGGGCCGGGCGTTGTTCGCCATGACGGGCATGCCCATGCCGTCCGAGACGGGGACGCCGGACGCGGCTGCGGAGATACCGGAGAACGCGGAGGCCGGCCGTCCGAGCGATGCCGGGAGCGAGCGGTTCTCCGTCCCGCGGCGAGCCGACGGCCCGGCCGCCGACACTCACGCGACCGACGTGACCTTCGGATCCGCGACGGTCGCGGCCACCGTGGTCGACGACACCGATCACGAGCGCTGGCTGGCCACCGTACGGCGGATCTGCCGAAGCGGTGGCGTGGTGCTCGTACCGGAAATCCCCCCTCTGCGGAGGAAGCGTACGCGGGAGCGCCTGGAGCTCTTCGACCTCGAAGGCATGGTGGAGCGCGTCGGCGACTGTGCGGCGGTGCCGCTCGAAGTCTTCGACGAGAGCGTCACCTCCGGCCTCGACGCCCTGCCCGGCGAGCTGCGGGAGCATTTCCCACTTCTCCTCGGCGTCCAGGCTTTTCCGTGCCTGCTCGCCGGTGCGACCACCCTCCGCAACCTGCTGTCGGACAACGGCATCTCGCTGCCCGACGGCCTCGTGTCGCGGTCCCGGCCCGTGCGCACCGACTTCCGGGAGTGGGTGCATCTGTGGGCGCCGGGGGACGACGATGAATCGCCCGCGCACATCGAGGAACGCCTGCGCAGGGGTGACGGGCGGAGCGTTCTCGCCTACAGCGTGGCTCAGTTGCTCGCGACCGGCCACCGAAACGGTGCCCTGCACGGCGACGCGCGCTGGGAGAGCTTCGCCTGGTCACCCGAGCGGGGGTGCGCCGTCATCCTTGCGCACGACGCCCGCTATCTCGACCAGCCGCCGACACCGGCCCAATGCGCCACGGACGTGATGCCCTTGCTGCCGTCCCTGTCACGCCCGAGCTGGCGCGCCTTCCGGCTCGGATACCTCCGTGGCCGGCCCGACGGGCCCGACGGAAGGAACGTGATCGACCTCATCGAGTTCGGTGACACCACCGGCTGGATGCAGGCGATGGCCCGGAACGACATGGTCGAGGCCGTGGACCTGCTCGGAGAGGCGCTCGACCGGTGTGGGCCCGCCGACCAGGTGGGCCGGATGGTGATCACCGCCAACCTGGCGGAGGCCTTGAGCCGTAGCGGTCGGCACGAACAGGCGTGCGCCGCCGCCGAGGTCGCCTGGTCGGCCGGCCGGACCCTGGCTCCTGAGTTCACTCCGCTGCTGGCCCTGCAGGCGGGACTGGCCAGTCTCCGAGCGGGGGACCGCGACGCGGCGGTCGAGACGATGCTGGGCCTGACCATCGGTGTCAGCACACCTCTGGTGTTGTCGGAGTACGCCATGCGGGTGGTGGCCCACCTGTTCCCCGGTGACGGCGACGTCCCGGCCCTTCCGGACGAGGAACTGCCGTTCATCGCCAGAAGGGGAGACCAACTGGTGATCCTGGACAAGGCGGTGACGAACGAGGGCGACACGTCGTGAACGCCGCCGCACAGGCCGCATCCGCAGGCGTGCTACAGGCGCCCGTCCCTCTCGCACCGCCCGGGCTCCAGCGGCGGGCCCCGGAGGGAACAGCGACACCTACGGTCCCGTGAACATCGGCGACACCCTCGTGGTCAAGGGCGGCGAACTCGGCGCCGGATACGCTGCCGCAGAACCGGTCGGCTCCAGCTGGGCCGCCCGCACCTGCCCTTGCCGGAAACCTCATCCGTGCAGGTCACGCCGCATGCCGGTACTCGTGGAGGATGCCCCCGAGGCGATCGCGTCGACGTATGGCGAGGCGGGCTAACGTTGTGCTTGCCGAATACTTAATCCGTGCAGGTCACGAGGCATGTCTGTATTCGTGGAGGATGCCGCCAAGGCGGTCGTGGCGTCGTATGTCGAGGTGGCTTAGCTTGTCGGGATCGTCGGCGATGCCCTGGTGCGGTCGTCGCACAGCTTCACTCGTATTTCGGTGGTGACGTGCGAGCAGTTCGCCGACACCAAGCTGTCCGTATGCCCAATGCGCTGGTCCATCAGCACCATTGGCGTGCCCAGGTCGTCCATCAGCATCTTGTGCCCATGCCGCATAGCCGCGGCCGCCGCGCAGCGCGTCGTCGAGCGCACTCGAAATGGCCGACCACGGGGCGGCGCTCACCTGGCCGTGCCCGGCCTGCTCCGGTGAGCTGGTCATCACGGCGGGCGGTCGTGGCGACCGCGATCTGGTGGCGCAGGGACAGGATCTCTACATCTTTATCCCGGTCGCTCGTCGGTAGCAGACGCAGCGCCGCGAACGCATAGCGAGGTAGATCAGTCGTAGCAGCACGATCGATCATCATGACGTGTGGACCACCGGCTGCGCGAGAGCGTCGATTCGAGCGACTGCGGCCGACCAGTGTGAGGTTCGGTGCAGGCCTCCGACCAGGGCGGATGACATTCTCGGCAAGCGCACCGTCCCGGCTGAGGGCGCCCCGCCCGCATCGTGCCGCGCGCGTGACGTCAACCCAGCATATCGCGCAGTCGCTCGACGGCGTGGAGGCGTTCCCTGTGCGTGTCGGCCAGCGGCTTCACGCACAGGGTCGTCACTCCGGCGGCAGCGAAGGCATCGAGCTGTCCGGCGATCTGCTCCTTCGTCCCCACCAGGGATATGGCCCTCAACAGTTCCTCGGGAACGGCGGCTTCGGCCTCCTGCTTCTTCCCTGACAAGTACAGGTCCTGGATGCGCGCCGCCTCCTGTTCGTAGCCATACCGACCGGCGAGCCGGGCGTAGAAGTTCTTGTTCCGCGCGCCCATCCCCCCGATGTAGAGGGCCAGTCGTGGCCGAGCACGGTCCAGCAGGTGTTCCACGTCGTCGCCGACGGCCAGAGGCGCCGTCACCGTGATGTCGAGCGTGCCCAGGGCCGCATCGCGCCGGGCCAGCCCCGCGGTCAGTGCCGCTCCCCACACTTCGGCGGCCTTTCCGGGATGGAAGAACACGGGCAGCCAGCCCTCGGCGAGTTCGGCCGTCAGCTCGACGTTCTTCGGTCCGATCGCCGCCAGGGTGATGGGGATGCGGGAGCGGACCGGCTTGTTGACGAGTTTCAGGGGCTTGCCGAACCCTGTGCCCCGCTCGGCTGGAAGCGGAAGCGGGTACATCGGGCCCGGGTGCACTACCGGTTCGCCCCGCCACACCTGACGGCAGATCTCCACCACCTCGCGGGTGCGGCTGAGTGGCGCGTCGTACGGCACCCCGTGGAAGCCCTCGATCACCTGCGGTCCCGACGCTCCGAGGCCCAGCGTGAACCGGCCGCCGGAGAGATCGTCCAGACTGGCGGCGGTCATCGCCAGGAGCGACGGCGTACGAGTGAAGACCGGGAGGATCCCGGAGGCGAGCTCCAGGCGTTCGGTACGAGCCGCGAGGTAGCCCAATCGGCTGACGGCGTCGAACGAGTAGGCCTCCGGCAGGAAGGCGATCTCGACCCCTGCCGCCTCGAAATCCCTTACGGCACCGACCGATTCGATGAAGTCGCCGCTGTAATCCAGTGTCATACCGATACGCATGCGAAGGTCCTCGTCTTCTGACCGACTGAGATTTATCGAACGATCGTTTAACACCGTACCGGCCTTCCTGTCCAGGCGGAACCGGCGACCTCGTAGTTCTTGACCTCCTGCCGCTTCAAGCGATCATGTGCAGGGGCCTTGACCGAGTGACGTGGCTCACACTACGTTCGCGCTGGCCTTAACGAACGATCGATGAGTGACGCATGGCGTCGCTTCAGGGCGGCAAGGGAGGCCGACGTGCTCGAAATCGATGGACTCGTCGTCCGGTACGGCGCTCGCGCGCCCGTTCTGCGGGGGGTGTCCCTGGACGTCGGCGGCAGCGGCGTCGTCGCGCTCCTCGGCAGCAACGGCGCCGGCAAGACGACGCTCATGCGCGCCGTCTCCGGCACGCTCGGCCTGTACGGCGGCGGGGTCACCGAAGGCTCCGTCCGGTTCCGTGGCGAGCGGATCACCGGTGCGGACACCGCCCGCGCCGTGGCGCACGGGCTCGTACAGGTACCGGAAGGACGGCACATCTTCGCCGGTCTGACGGTGGAGGAAAACCTGAACGCCGGTGCGCTCACCGTGCGGTCGTCGGCGGTGCGTGAGCGCACACGCCGTCGGATGTACGAACTCTTCCCGCTGCTCGCCGAGCGGCGACGCGCCCGTGGCGGGACGCTGTCCGGCGGCGAGCAGCAAATGCTCGCCATCGCCCGGGCGTTGATGGCGCAACCGAGACTCCTGCTTCTCGACGAGCCGTCCCTCGGCCTCGCGCCGCGGCTGGTGCATCTCGTGGGCGAGACCATCCGCGAGCTCCGTCGGGAAGGGGTCCCCGTCCTGCTGGTGGAGCAGAACGCGGCGATGGCGCTTTCGGTCGCCGACTCGGCCTGTGTGCTCGACCTCGGCCGGGTCGTGCTGAGTGGACCGACGGACGAACTGGCACAGAGCGACGACGTGCGCCGCCTCTACCTGGGCGCGGACGCGCACGCCGACCAGGGCGCCGGCGGATCCGCACCGCGGCCCGGGCCCGGAACCGGAAACACGCCGACGCTGAGCAGGTGGTCCGGATGACGACGACTCACACGCAAACGGCACCGGAACTGCGCGTCGAGGACGTGAGCGTGGTGTTCAGCGGCCTGCGCGCGCTTGACGGCGTGTCATTCACCGTGCGGCCCGGAGCGATCCACGCCGTGATCGGTCCCAATGGTGCCGGGAAGACAACGCTGCTCAATGCCCTGTCGGGGATCTACCGTGTCGCCTCGGGCCGCATCATGGTCGACGGTCAGGAGGTGACGGGCCTGCGTCCGGACCGGGTGGCACGGAGGGGAGTCGCCCGAACCTTCCAGAACATCGTCGTGTCACCGGTCGAGTCCACGCTCGACAACCTCATGGTCGGACGGCATCGGCTGACCCGGTCCGGCATCGCCGCGACCGCACTGGGGCTGGGCCGCGGTGAACAGCGTGTCCACGAAGCGCGGGTGCGCGACATCGCGGAGTTCGCCGGCTTGTCCGGTGTTCTGGACCGCCCGGCGGCGGGCCTCGCCTACGGGGATCTCAAGCGCCTGGAGTTCGCGCGGGCGCTGTGCCTGGAGCCGCGGTTGCTCATCCTCGACGAACCGGTCGCCGGGATGAACGCCGCGGAGAGCGCGGAACTTGCCCGGCTGGTCTCCGCGGCACGTGACGCGCTCGGTCTGACCGTGGTGTTCGTCGAGCACGACATGGGAGTGGTCATGTCGATCGCCGACCGCATCACCGTCCTCGACTTCGGCAAGGTCGTCACGGACGACACACCGGCACACGTAAGGCAGCATCCGGACGTGATCAGCGCCTATCTGGGAGCGCCCATGGAATCCGGAAACGACCAGGTGGCGGAGAGGTTGTCGTGATGACCCGCGGAGTCGAAATCCTGCTGAACGGTGTGTCTTTGGGGTTGTTGTACGCCCTGATCGCCCTGGGCTTCGTCATCGTCTTCAAGGCGACCCGCACGGTGAACTTCGCGCACGCCTCGTTTGTGCTCTTCGGCGTGTGGGTGGTGGCGCAGACCAGCCCGCACATCGGCTTCGCGGCCGCCGTGGCGCTCGGCCTGGTCGCGGCCGGGACGCTGGGGCTGGCGGTGGAGCGACTGCTGCTGTCCCGGGTCGACGGCCGCAAGCATGATGCGCTGGCGATCCTCACCATCGGGGTCAACGTGGTGCTCACCGCGGAACTGAGCTGGCGCATCGGGGAGAGCGTGCTGCCACTCGGCGCTCCCTGGGACGGACACGTGGTCCACTTCGGCTCAGTGGTCCTGCCCTTGTCCGTGATCATCACGATCGTCACCGTGCCGCTGCTGATCGCCGGTCTCGCCGCGGTTCTCCGGCACACCGGCTGGGGCCTGGCCATGCGCGCCTCGATCGAGGACCGGGAGGGTGCGGCGCTCGCCGGTGTCCGGCTCAAGCGGGTCTCGGCAGGTGCCTGGGTGACGGCCGGCGTCCTTGCCGTCGCGGCCGGCATCGGTCTCGCGTCGTTCCCCAGCCCTGGCGTGGCCGTGAGTACCGGGACCGCGGCCATCAAGGCGCTCCCCGCCGCGATCATCGGCGGCCTCGACTCGCTCGGCGGGGCGATCGTGGGCGGCCTGGTCATCGGCATCGCCGAGGTGACCGTCGCCGAGTACCAGGACGCCCTCTCCTTCCTCGGGCGAGGGCTTGGGGACGTCGTGGCCTACGTGATCATGATCTGCGTTCTGCTGTGGCGGCCCTCGGGCCTGTTCGGCGCGAAGGAGGTCAGCCGTGCCTGAGACGTCCCGGCTCCCCAGGGCAGGGCGTGTGCCCGCCCTGTGCGTGCTGACCGCCGCCCTGGTGGTCCTCCTCGCACTGCCCCTGTATGTCTCCGCGTTCTGGCTGAACATGGGCCTGTTCGCGATGGCGGCCGCGGTCGGCGCGATCGGCCTCACCATCCTGCTCGGCGCGGCGGGACAATTGTCCCTGGGACATGCCTTCTTCGTCGCTGTCGGCGCATACGGCTATGCCTTCCTGGCCGGAGAAAGCGGCGGCGGGGTGTCCGGTCTCGGCCTCCCCCCGCTTCTCGCCGCGGTCCTGGCCATCCTGCTGGCGGGCGTCTGCGGCCTGCTGTTCAGCCCGGTCTCCAGCCGCCTGCGCGGCATCTACCTGGGCATCGCCTCCCTGGGCCTGGTCTTCCTCGGCCACCATCTGTTGCAGAACATGAAGCCGGTGACCGGCGGCTTCGAGGGCCGGACCGTCGTGCCGATGTCGATCGGCGGGTTCTCCTTCTCCGACCAGGCGGAGGTCACCGTCCTGGGCGTTCCGTTCGGTGCCGCCGAGAGCCAGTGGTATCTGTTCCTCGTCGTCACCGTCGGGGCGGCGCTGCTCGGCCGCAACGTCCTGCGCGGCCGGCCCGGCAGGGCGCTGAGGCTCATGAAAGACAGCGAGATCGGCGCGAGCGCCATGGGCGTCGACATACGACGCGCCAAGGCGGCCGTCTTCGTACTGTCGTCGATGTATGCCGGCGCTGCCGGTGTGCTCACGGCACTGGCCTTCCAGCGCACCGTCCCCGACTACTTCAGCCTCCACCTGTCGGTCAGCTATCTGGTGATGGTCATCCTGGGCGGCCTCGGATCCGTGGGTGGCGCGATCGCCGGTGCGGTCTTCGTCACGACACTGCCCCTGCTGTTCTCCCGGTACGCGGATTCCCTGCCGTTCGTCACCGGAGCCGGCGGGCGGGGACTGGACGCGTCGACAGCGGCACAGTTCGTGTACGGCGCGGTCGTCATCGTGGCCGTGATCGTCCAGCCGGGCGGTCTGGCGGCGTTGGGCGGCGCCGTTCGACCTCCACGAAGCCGCCGCCCGGCCGCGGCCGCCGCTCCCTGAGCCCCCGCACCCCAGCCGTCCGTCGCCTCAGACACTCCAGACCCGCCCCCCACCTTGCCGGACGTGTGCTGTCAACCACCTCATCCGCTTCTCAGCGAGGAGACACACCGATGCACAAATCGCGCACAGTCGGCCTGGCGGCCGCGGCCCTGGCCTTCACGCTGGCGATTGCCGGCTGCTCCACCAAGGCCGAAACGGCCGGAACCGCCGCCGCGCCCGGGGTCAGCGATTCCACCATCAAGCTCGGGGTGCTGATGGATCTGTCGGGCCCGTTCGCGGGCACCGGCAAGACGATCCTCGACGCGAGCAACGTCGCCGTGAAGGAGATCAACGCGGCAGGCGGTGTCTGCGACCGGAAGCTGGCACTGGTCACCCGCGACCACGGCTACGACCCGCAGAAGGCCGTCGCCGCGTACGACGAGATGGATCCGCAGGTCCTCGGGTATCTGAACATCCTCGGCTCACCGGTCGTCACGGCGCTGCGGGACAAGATCGAGGCGAAGGACGAACTCGCCGGCCTGACCACGTTCGCGTCGACCCTGCTCGGGGACGAGCACCTGATCGTCCTGGGCGCCACGTACGACATCCAGACGATCAACGGCCTGGACTGGCTCGTGAGGAAGGGCGAACTGCGCAGCGGCGATTCCGTCGGGCATATCTACCTCCAGGGAGAAATCGGCGAGAACAGCCTGCGGGGCAGCAAGTTCGCTGCGGGGAAGCTGGGGTTGAAGATCGTCGGCCAGCAGATCGAACCCACCGCAACCGACCTCACCAGCCAGGTCAACGCGCTCAAGTCGGCGAAGGTGAAGGCGATCGTGGTCGACTCGACGCCCAAGCAGGCGGCTTCGGTGGCGGCAGTGGCGCAGGCGGCCGGCATGGAGGTGCCGATCATGGGCGGGGTGTCGACCTTCGCCACCAGCCTGCTCAGGACGTCTGCGGCGCCCGCGCTCACCGAGCACTACACCAGGCTCTCCGGGCTCGGCGCCCTCGGCGCGGACAACGCCGCCGCTCGCAAGCTGGCCGATGCCTGGAGGGGCCAGTACGGTAAGGCACCGGAGGCCAGCAGCGGAGTCGTCCACGCCTATGCCATGACCAAGCTGTACGCGGAGATACTCGGCAAGAGCTGCGAGGAGCTCACCCGTCCGGGCGTGCTCAAGGCCCGCGGCGCTGTCACCGACTTCACGCTACCGGGCCTGCTCCCGCCTCAGGACTTCTCCGATCCCGCTGAGCCCAGTTCGCGCGAGACCCAGGTGCTGGGTGTGGACAAGGGTGTCTTCGCCGGAGTCGAACCACGCGGTGACTTCTTCGCATCGGACCTGGCGAAGGAGTACAAGGTTCCGTCGGCCCCATGACACCGGGGACTGTGCCCGGCGGATCCGGCGGTGGCGGTCCGCCGGCCCTCGGCTCCCCCATGGCAGGGGGCGGCTTTGTCGATCGGTCGTTCGTTCTGGGAGGCTGGGGCCATGGATGCGACGAGCGGCAAAGCGGCGGGCAAGAGCGGCAAGGCGGCGGACAAAGATCCCTCCGGCCCCCGGGGAAACGGCCGGGGGGCCATCATGGACGCCGCACGGGACGTCTTCGCGGAGCGCGGCTACTTCGGCGCCTCCATCCGTGACATCGCCAAGCGGGCCGGCATGAGTCTGTCCGCCCTGTATTACTACTACTCCGGCAAGGCGGAACTCTTCCACGCCCTGATCGAGGACTCGCTCGACGACTACTTCCGTCACTGCGAGAAGGAACTGGCCCAGGCCGGTGACGACCCCGCCGCGCGGCTGGCCGCCCTGGTCAGGGTGACGGTCGACTACCGGGTCCGGCGGCGGGTCGAGAGTCTGCTGACCCTCCAGGAACTCCGTTATCTCGAGCCCGAGTACCGCAACCCCATCATCGAAAGACGGCACGCCGTATCGGGACTCTTCCAGAAAGTCATGGACGACGGCATGGCCGGCGGAGTCTTCCGGACCCCGCACCCGGACGACGCCCGCCGGGCGATCATGGCGATGTGCAACGCCGTCGCCCAGTGGTACGACCCGTCCGGCGACCTCGGGACGACGGAGCTGTGCGACCGGTATGTGCGGCTGGCGTTCGCCATGGTCGGGCACGACGAGGCGCCCGGCCGCTAGGGCGCCCGCACTATTCGTCGCGGTCATTGACAGTGGCTGAGACGGCGCCTAACTTAACGATCGTTCGACAAGTACCGTCTCTCCATCGGCTGCGGTCCCGACCGCAACGGCCGGGCCCGTGGCCCGGCGCACGACGGCAGTCGCCGAGCCTTAGCGGCACCGGCGGCGGCAGATCCGACACCGGCTCGACCGACTGGAGTGTCCATGCAGACCAGCGGAATATCCGCGGTGGTGACCGGCGGCGCGTCGGGGCTCGGCCTGGCGACGGCACGGCGGCTCCTCAAGGCCGGCGCCCACGTCACCATCGCGGACCTGCCCTCCTCGGACGGCGACCGCGCCGTCCTCGACCTCGGCCCCGAGGCCGTCTTCGTCCCCGCCGACGTGACGAGCACCGCGGACATGACCGCCGTCCTCGACACCGCCGAGCGGACAGGAGCGCTGCGCGCGGTCGTCCACTGCGCGGGCCGCGGCGGTCCGCTCCGCGTGGTCAACAAGGACGGCACCGCTGGTGATCTCGACCATTTCCGCGCCGTGGTCGACGTCAACCTGATCGGCACCTTCAACGTGCTCCGGCTCGCCGCCGCCCGCATGGCCCGCAACGAACCCCTCGACGGCGACCGCGGCGTGGTTGTCATGACAGCGTCGGTCGCGGCATTCGAGGGACAGATCGGACAGGCCCCGTACGCGGCGTCGAAAGCCGGAGTGGCCGGCCTGACCGTGTGTGCGGCCCGAGATCTGGCGAGCAAGAGCATCCGGGTCGTCACCATCGCGCCCGGCTTGTTCGACACACCGATGCTCGGCAGAAGGCCGAAGGAGAAGCTCGACGCGCTCGCTGCCGCGGTGCCCCACCCGCCGCGCCTCGGCGCGGCGGACGAGTACGCACAACTCGCCCTGCACATCATCGAAAACCCGATGCTCAACGGCGAGACCATCCGCCTCGACGGCGCGATCCGCCTGGCCCCACGCTGAAGGCCGGCGCTCAACCGATACTCCCCCACCGCGACCACCGCTTGGCCACCGAGCCGTAAAGGAGCTGCCGTGGCAGACGAAGTACTGGTCGAGTACGGCGACGGCATCGCCGTCATCACCATCAACCGACCCGAATCCCGCAACGCGGTCACCCGGGCCGTCGCGGAGGCGATCGCATCCGCGCTGGACGAGTTGGACGAGCGTGACGACCTCACGGTCGGCATCATCACCGGCGCGGGCGGCACCTTCTGCGCGGGCATGGACCTCAAGGCGTTCCTGCGGGACGAACGCCCGTACATACCGGGGCGCGGTTTCGCCGGGCTCACCGAGGCCCCGCCGCGCAAGCCGCTGATCGCCGCCGTCGAGGGCTACGCCGTGGCGGGCGGATGCGAGATCGCACTCGCCAGTGATCTGGTCGTCGCCGCCGAGGACGCCAAGTTCGGGCTGCCCGAGGTCAAACGCGGTCTGGTGGCGGTGGGCGGAGGGCTGCTGCGGCTGCCGGGCCGTATCCCATACCAGATCGCGATGGAACTCGCTCTCACCGGCGATGTCCTCACCGCGGACCGGGCCTACCACTACGGACTGGTCAACCGGCTCACTCCACCCGGCGGCGCGCTGAAGGGGGCGAGGCTGCTGGCCTCCGCCATCGTCGCCAACGGTCCGCTCGCCGTACGGGTCACGAAACGTGTCCTCGTGGAGTCTCCCGGCTGGCCGCGCGACGAACTGTTCGACCGCCAGAAGCCGATCACCGAGCTGGTGTTCAACTCGGATGACGCCCGGGAAGGCGCGTCGGCCTTCACCGAGAAGCGCGCTCCCGTCTGGCGAGGCCGGTGAACGGCCGGTGAACGAAGAACAAGACCGGAAACGCGTGAACGGCGCGGTACCCGGTGCGGCCCCGGGGCCGCTCACCGGGCTGCGGGTCATCGAGCTGGGGGGCATCGGGCCGGGGCCGTTCTGTGCGATGCTCCTGGCCGACGCCGGTGCGGACGTGATCCGTGTCGAGCGCCCGTCGGACGTGGCTGGCAGGCCCGATCCCGTCCTGCACCGGGGCCGGCGCTCGGCCGCCATCGACCTCAAGCACCCGGAAGGCGTCGGCGCCGTCCTCGACCTGGTGGCGGATGCCGATGTCCTTCTGGAGGGCTTCCGGCCGGGGGTGGCCGAACGGCTCGGCGTGGGCCCCGGCCCATGCCTGGACCGCAACCGGCGCCTGGTCTACGGACGGATGACGGGATTCGGACAGGACGGGCCGCTCGCGCCGCGGGCCGGGCACGACATCAACTACATCGCCCTGTCGGGGGCCCTGGGAGCCATCGGACCGGCCGACGGGCCGCCGGTCCTGCCGCTCAACCTGCTCGGCGACTTCGGCGGCGGTGGCGCACTGCTCGCCTTCGGTGTGCTCTGCGCGGTCGTGCAGGCACGCGCCACCGGGAAAGGCCAGGTCGTGGACGCCGCCATGGTGGACGGGTCGGCTCAGCTGCTGGCCATGATCTACGGCCGTCTGCACCAGGGGCGGTGGGCCGATGACCGGGGCGTCAACTACCTGGACGGCACAGCCCCGTTCTACGGCGTCTACCGCTGCCGTGACGGCGAGTACGTCGCGGTCGGCGCGATCGAGGCGCCCTTCTTCGCCACCCTCCTGGAACGGCTCGGCCTGGTCGCGGACGCCGACTTCGCCCACCAGTGGGACCGTTCCCGCTGGCCGGTCATGCGGCAGCGCCTGGCGGAAGTCTTCGCCACCCGGACCCGCGACGACTGGGCCGCCATGTTCGCCGACGCCGACGCGTGCGTCACCCCCGTGCTGTCGCTACTGGAGGCACCGCGCCACCCCCACAACGCCGCACGCGGCACCTTCCTCACCGACGGCGCGGGAGCCCTCCAGCCCGCCCCGGCCCCCCGGTTCGGCTCCTCCGCCCCTCGCCGACCCACCCGGCCGGCCCCGCTTCCGGGCGAGCACACAGCGCAGGTCCTCGCCGAGGCGGGCCGGAACCCCGAGCAGATCAAGAAGCTTTTCGACGCGGAGGTCGTGCGATGAGCCGGTGCACCGCGCAACGGCCCTGCATGGCCGAGCGCAGGCCGGCGCGTGAAGGGAGTGACACATGACCGACTACTGGCCCGCGGGACTGCCTCGCCGCCTCGACTACCCCGATGTCCCGCTCGGCGCGGTGCTCGCCGGCTCGGCCCGCCGCTACCGCGACCGGGCAGCCGTGCGCGACGGCGACCAGGTTCTCACCTTCACCGGCCTGCACGAACAGGCTGCCGCGTTCGCGGGCGGCCTCAGAGCGCGCGGCATACGGCAGGGTGACGTGGTCGCCCTGCACCTGCCGAACACCCTGTGGTTCGCCGTCGCCTACTACGGCATCGCACTCGCCGGCGCGACAGTTTGCCCGGCCAACCCCGCCCAGCCGGCCAGGGCCCTGCGCGCCCAGCTCGCCGACTGCTCCGCGGCGGCCGTGGTGACTCACCCGGAGCCGGCACCGGTGCTGGCCGAGGCGATCGGCGGGCTGCCGGTCCGGCTTGTCGTCATCGTGCCGCCCAGCGCATCGGCCCCGGCCGACGGGCCGGACGACTGCGCACAGTTGTTCGGGAAGGCGGGCACCGCCCTGGAGGACCTCGTCGCAGGCCAGAGCACCCATCCGCCAGAGGTGCTGGTCCCCACCGACTCCGTCGCCCAGTACGGGTACACCGGCGGAACCACCGGAGCCCCCAAGGGAGTGCGCATACTGCACCGCAACATCGTCGCCAACACCATCCAGGTCGCCTGCTGGCGCTCCGGCGCGCTCCCCGGGCTCGACAGCGAAGGCGGTGTGGTGCTGAACCCCTTGGAGACCCCCGACGACTACGCCCTGGCACCGGGAAGCTACGTCACGTTGTGCATCTCGCCCTTGTTCCACGCTCTCGGCCTGATCAGCCTCAACTTCTTCCTCCTGTGCGGCGCCACCACCATCCTGAGCGGCCGCTTCGATGCGGAGTCGTACCTGGAACAGGTGGAAAGGCACCGGGTCACGTACATCCCGGGCGCCCCCGCGCTCTGGCACGCCCTACTGGCGACACCGGGAATCCGCACGCGGGACCTCACCTCGGTCAAGGCCGTGGTGTCGGGCGGCGCCCCCATAGACACGAACACGTTGGAGAAGCTGACAGAGGCCTTCCCCAACGCCGCCGTCATCGAGGGGTACGGCCTGACGGAGGCGACAGCGACCGTGTCCAGCGGCCCGATCGCGAAGGCCGGGCTGCGCAAGCCGGGCAGCCAGGGGGTTCCCCTGTTCGACACCCAGTTGGAGATCCGGGACCCGCTGCGTCCCGGCCGGAAGGTGCCGCGGGGCGAGCGCGGCGAGATCTGGGTGCGGGGCCCTCAGGTGGCCTCGGGCTACCTCGGCCGCCCGGACGAGACCGCCGCGCAGTTCGTCGACGGCTGGTTGCGCACCGGCGACACCGGCCACCTCGACGCGGACGGCTTCCTGTACGTCTCCGGCAGGTCGAAGGACATGCTCATCTACAAGGGCTACAACGTGTACCCACGTGAGCTGGAGGACATCCTCGGCGGGCACCCGGCAGTGCTCCAGGCGTCGGTCGTCGGGAGGGCGGTGCCTGCCGTCGGCGAGGTCCCCGTCGCCTTCGTGGTCCCCGCCGCTGAGCCGCGCGCGATGGCCGAGGAGCTGATGGAGTACGTCGCGGAGCGCGTGACGCCGTACAAACGGATCAGAGAGGTCCGTTTCGTCGACGAACTTCCCCTGTCCCCGGCCGGAAAGGTGCTGAAAACCGAGCTCCGCCGCTTGGCCCGGACGACGCGGGGCCCGGGCGAACCCCTCTCGGGCACACAGGAAACCGGCGCGCCGGACACGGCGGAAAGGCAGGTCTGACATGCGTGACGCGGTGATCGTGGACGCCGTCCGTACCCCCGTGGGCAAGCGGAACGGCTCGCTCAGCGATGTGCACCCGGTGGACCTGTCCGCCGTGGTGCTGCGGGCCCTGGCGACACGCAACGACCTGGACCCGGCGATGGTCGAGGACGTGGTCTGGGGCTGCGTCTCACAGACCGGCGAGCAGGGCGGCTGCGTCGGCCGCTTCGCCGTCCTGGCCGCCGGATGGCCGGAGGAAGTGCCGGGCGTCACCATCGACCGGCAGTGCGGATCCTCGCAGCAGGCGGCGCAGTTCGCCGCCGCGGGAGTGATGAGCGGCCAGTACGACATTGTGGTGGCTGGCGGCGTGGAGTCGATGAGCCGCGTTCCGCTGGGCTCCGGCCGCGAGCGGGGCCCCGGCGAACCCTTCGGCCCGGCCGTACGGGCACGGTACGGCGTCTCACGGTTCAGCCAGGGGCTGGGCGCGGAGGAGATCGCGCGGCGTTGGCGGCTGAGCCGGGAGCAGCTCGACGCGTACAGCCTCCGGTCCCACGCCAAGGCGGCGGCCGCGATCGACGAGGGGCGGTTCACGTCCCAGATCGTGCCGGTGAACGTGACGGACGAGGACGGTTCCGTACGCACCGTCGACACGGACGAGGGAGTACGGCGGGGCGGCACGGCCGCCACGATGGCGGCTCTGAAGCCCGCGTTCACCGAGGACGGCGTGGTCACGGCCGGCAACTCCTCGCAGATATCGGACGGTGCCTCGGCGCTGCTGGTCATGAGCGGCGAGAAGGCGCATGCACTCGGTCTGCGTCCGATCGCCCGCTTCCACTCCTTCGCCGTCGTCGGAGTCGACCCCGTGACGATGCTGACCGGCCCCATCCCGGCCACCGAGAAGGTCCTGAAGCGCGCCGGTCTGGGCATCGAGGACATCGGAGCCTTCGAGATCAACGAGGCGTTCGCCAGCGTGACCTGCGCCTGGCTGGCCGAGACCGGCGCCGATCCGGAGCGGCTCAATCCCGACGGCGGCGCCATCGCGCTCGGCCACCCCCTGGGAGCCTCCGGCGCCCGGCTGACCACGACGCTGCTCCACCACATGCGAGCCGCCGGCGTCCGCTACGGCCTGCAGTCGATGTGCGAGGGCGGCGGCATGGCGAACGCCACCGTCCTGGAACTCCTTCCCCGCTGAGCCGGAGCCGCCGGAGCCGCCGGAGCCGCTGGAGCAGCCCGAGCCCTGGGGCCCGCTCGACAAGGCGCCCACAACCGAGGAGTGCGAAAGCCAATGGAACCAGACGAGTTCGACGCCGTTCTGGCCGCTGTGCGGGCCTTCGTGCGCGAGAAGGTCGTCCCGCGTGAGAATGAGATCGAGGGGAAGGACGAGATCCCGGCCGACCTCCGGGAGAAGTCCGCGGCCATGGGCCTGTTCGGCTACGCGCTGCCCCAGGAGTACGGCGGGCTGGGCTTCTCCATGACGGAGGACGCACGCCTCTCCCTGGAGATCGGCTACACCACGCCCGCGTTCCGCTCGATGTTCAGCATCAACAACGGGGTCGCCGGCCAGCTCCTGGCGAGTTCCGGTACCGAGGAGCAGAAGCGGCGCTATCTGCCGCGGATGGCCGCCGGGGAGTTGATCGCGGCGTTCACGCTCACGGAGGCGGAGGCGGGTTCGGACCCCAGTGGTATCAGGACACGTGCCGTGCGCGACGGAAGCGGCTATGTCCTGAACGGCAGCAAGCGGTTCATCACCAATGCCCCGCTCGCCGGTGTCTTCATGGTGTTCGCCCGCACCGGGCCGCAGAGCACGGGCGCCGAGGGAATCTCCGTCTTCGCCGTCGACGCGGACAGCCCCGGCGTCACCGTGGGACCGAGGGACCACAAGATGGGCCAGTCGGGGGCCTTGAGCGCGGAGGTCTTCTTCGACGACGTACGCCTTCCGACGAGTGCCCTCGTCGGAGGACGCGAGGAAGAGGGATTCCGCACCGCCATGCGATCGCTGGCGAGGGGACGTTTGAGCGTCGCGGCGATGTGTGTGGGGCTGGCCGGGCGCATCCTGGACGAAAGCGTCGCGCACGCCTCGGTCACCCGGCAGGGCGGACGGCCCATCGGCGAGTTCCAGCTCGTCCAGGCCATGCTCGCCGAGTCGCACGCCGAGATGTACGCGGCCCGCGCCATGGTGCTGGAGGCGGCCCGCGCGTACGACTCGGGCGAGGACCGCAGGCTGGCGCCGTCCTCCACGAAACTGTTCTGCAGCGAGATGGTGGGCCGGGTGGCCGACCGTGCCGTCCAGATACACGGGGGCATGGGATACATGCGCCACGTTCCCGTCGAGCGCTTCTACCGGGACGTGCGACTGTTCCGCATCTACGAGGGGACGAGCGAGATCCAGAAGCTCATCGTAGGCAGGCAGTTGCTGCGGGAGCACGCGTGACGGGCGGCGCTGGCGGCCCCCATGAGCGAGGCGCGCGAGGCCACCGGGCCGTACGGGGAAGGCGAACGGCCATCGCCGTGCGGTCGTGGGCCGGCAAAGGGGGCCGCCACGAGACCGGACACCAGGCGCGGCCGTGCTCGTGGAGGACGACGGGCCCGGTACGCGTGCTGAAGCCCGCCACAATGCCCTGACCGGCCGCGAGGAACCCGGAATGCGCTCCGTCCTCCATCGCGGAAACCAAGCGGATCCTGGCGTGCCGAGGGGGTACGGGGACAGCCGCAACTGCTGGCCGGTGCGGACTTCGCCGAGGGCAGCGCCGCGTGCTTGGCCGGACGCGCTCCGCGGTTCACCGGACCGACCACGACGGAGCGGACATGAGGCGGGCGGCGCGGGCCACAGCACCGACGCGCCCGGCACAGCAGGTACGACAAGGTCGAGGAGAAACCTATGGCGAGGCCCGGCTTTCCTCCCCGGACCCTGAAGGGTGATCGGGTGAACGTGGCAGACACCGAGCGGATGGCAGACACCGAGCGGGCGGAACGCTCCGACCCGAGACGAACCGCTCGTGACGCGGCCAAGCCGGCCGGCCCACTGGCGGGCATCACGGTGGTGTCCCTGGAGCAGGCGGTGGCGGCTCCCATCTGCACCCGGACCCTCGGTGACTTCGGGGCTCGGGTGATCAAGGTGGAGAACCCGGAAGGCGGTGACTTCGCCCGGCACTACGACGACGTGGTGGGCGGCATGGCGGCGCACTTCGTATGGGTCAACCGGGGCAAGGAGTCGATCACGCTGAACCTGAAGGATCCGGCCGGGATGGCGGTACTCCACCGGTTGCTCGACCGCGCCGATGTGATGGTCTCCAATCTTGCACCCGGTGCCACGGCGAGGCTCGGTATCGCGCCCGCCGACCTGGCCGTCAGCCACCCGGAACTCATTGCCGTGGAGATCGACGGCTACGGGCCGGGAGGCCCGCTGTCCTACAAGCGTGCTTACGATCTGCTGGCCCAGGCCGAGTCGGGCGCATGCGCGATGACGGGCTTTCCCGGTGCGCCGGCCAAGCCCGGTCCGCCGATGGCCGACGTGTGCACCGGCCTGTATGCCGCGCTGTCGGTTCTGGCGCTGCTCTGCGGCAAGGAGCGTGGCCATGGTCGCGGCCCCGCCGCGGCCGCGGTGAGCCTGTTCGACACGATGACGGAGTTGATGGGGTATCAGCTCACCTACACGCTGCACACGGGTGTGGATCAGCAGCCGGTCGGCATGGGCTCGCCCGCGGTGGCGCCGTACGGCGCCTACCGCACGGCGGACGGCCAGACCGTCGTCCTGGGCACGACGAACGACCGCGAATGGCGGCGATTCGCGCGTGACCTTCTCGGCCGGCCCGACCTGGCCGACGACGAACGCTTTCATACCACCTCCGGCCGGGCCGAGCACCGTGAGTTCCTGGACGCGGAGATCGCTGACTGGTGCGCACGCCATGACCTGACGCAGGTGCAGAGCGACGCAGATGCCGCAGGGATCGGGAATGCCCGGCTCAACACACCGAGCGAGGTCATAGCCCATCCGCATCTGATAGCCCGCGACCGGTGGCGCCGGATCGACACACCTCACGGTCAGGTACCCGCTCTGCTTCCACCTCCGGTCATCGCCGGCTACGAGCCACCGATGGGTGGGATCCCCGCACTCGGTCAGCACACCGACGCGCTGCTCACCGAACTCGGCGTCACCGAGGAAGACATCGCCGTGCTGCGCGCACAAGGCGCGGTGGCCCCGGCCCCTCGCTGAGGTGCCGGATCCATGCCTCGACGGCGCCTGTGCCGCTCGAAAAGTCATCGCTGCATGTCATGCCGCGTGTCTGTATTCGTTGATGAGGCCGCCGAGGATCCGGGTGCGTAGGACTACGCTGGTGCTGAGGCTATGCGCCGCGGCGGGTTGTTCGTGGGCGTCGGGTGGTAGCTGGTTGCGGGCCTGGTGGGGTCGGTGTTCGTTGTAGTGCTGTTCGTAGGCCGCGAGGACGTGGCGGGCGTGGGCGTCGTTCATGATGAGGACGTGGTCGAGGGCTTCGCGTCGGATGCTGCCTATGACGCGTTCGCAGTGTGCGTTCATGCGGGGAGCCTGCGGCGCACTTGTGAGGATGTCCATCTCCTCGGCTGCAAAGACGGCGTCGAACGCTTCTCCGTACTTGTCATCGCGGTCGCGTAACAAGAAGTGCAGGGACTGGATGCGTATGCCCAGGTCGGACGTGAGGTTCCGTGCCTGCTGCACCGCCCAGTCCCGTGTCGGGCGGGCGGTGACGCCGGTGATGTGCAGCCGCCGGGTGTCGTGCTCAGGGAACACCAGCGCGTACAACCGCCTGCCGAGTGCGGTGTCGAGGTGGAAGAAGTCTGCCGCGATGATGCCCTCGGCTTGTGCGGTCAGGAACTCGCGTCAAGTAGGGCCTGAGCGACGTGGCGCGGGGTCGATACCGGCCGCGTTGAGTATCTCCCAGACCGTCGAGGCGGCAAATTGCCAGGATGATGCACCATCTCGCTCGCATGCTGTCGCGTGCGCGCGAACTCGGTGTACCGACCGCAGAGCTGCTCTCCTGGACAAACAAGACGCCCGGAGAGATCGGCGAGCGCATCACTTGCCGGATCTTGGCAGAGGCAGACGACATACCTCCTCAAGACATGATCAACCAGATCACTCGCCGCCTAGCCTCCTCACGGGCGACTGGGGACGACTGGGATTTGGTGGACAAGATCCTTTCCGGCGACCCGGAGCCGGAGACGTTCAAATTCTGGGGCGACGCGTTGGAAACGCCCTCCGCTGAACCGCAGGATCCCGCAATGTTTCCTCCGAAGGACTGGGCACGAGCATGGCGCTGGTCCCTGGTCCTGCCAGACGCAGTATTCACACAGTGGCAGCACGCCATTGCCCAGGTCACTGCCCGTTATGGAGCACCTGATCCGGAAGCCCTTGACTGCAGATCGGAACTCCCGCAAACGCTCACCGGCCAGTCCGCCCACACCGAGGAGGAATTGGCCGCGCTCTCGGTACTCGAGGCGGCCGAGCTCGTCGCAAGGTGGCGCCCAGACGCGGCAAGCGACTAGAAACTCATGGGAGCACGAGAACTCGCCCGAACACTAGAATCTGTCGCAAAACAGGATCCCGGCCGTTGGCCGACCGACCCAATCGCGGTCGTGACTGCCCTTCGCGAACCGGTCTACGTTCTCCACTACTTCCGCGCCCTGACCGACAAGGCCACTGAGGCAGTGCCAACGCATCCGCGATCCTCGAATCAGCAAAGCGGGTCCGGACCGCACGATGGGAGCCAGCCATACTCGGAGGGGAGACTTCGACTTCGAGGACGACACGCGGCACGCTGCCATCAACCGTGGCAACGCCCAAGCCCTGATCCCGCGGCTGGCTACATGACAGCCGCGCGGGGGCCGCAGCGTTCCCCGGGGTGGGTGCGGCGCGCCCTCCCACGGCCGTGGCCGCGCCGCTAGCGTCGACTGCGTGCCGAGCGGTGGCCTCCCACACCCCGGTGCCACCACCGTTCCCGGAGCGCGTCGACATGACCGACCCGCCCCTCCCCGCCCCGATGGAGGAGAACACCGATGCCCGAAACGTTCGCCAGCGCCGTCATCCCGGCCAAAGCCGCAACCGTGTGGCACACCATCCGCGACTTCGGAGGACTGGCCACGTGGCAACCCGCTGTGGCGAGCAGCACTCTGCTTGACGGAGACACACCTGACCGCGTCGGCACTGTCCGCACCCTGCTGATGGCTGGCGGAGAAACAGTTGTGGAGACCCTCGTGGCACTCGATGATCACCGTAAGACGCTCACCTACGACATCGTCAGCTCGCCATATCCCGTGGGTTTCTATCGCGCCACCATGCAGGTTCTGCCGCTCACTGCGACTGACGAGGCATTCGTCGGCTGGTCGGTGGTCTTCGACTGCGCACCTTCCGATGCTGGCACACTGACAAAATCCTTCCGGGACGACATCTTCGCCACAGGTCTACGCGCGCTGGCCGATCACTGCGCTGAATCCTGACCCACCACCGTTCGGGAGGTGGTCAAGAGCGTGGGGCCGTCCACGCTCGCCGACGCCCAGGGACGGTGCCGTCGTGGCGGCCCTTGCGGGCGGCGTCTCGTCGACGCCGCCCGCACGCGGGGCAGCAACCTCGGGCTCAGGAAGGGCGTCCCGTGTCGGCCCCTCGGGCCGGAGGCCGTGAGTGCGGGTGGTCAACCGGCCTGGGACGCTGTTCGCGGCAGCACGTGGTCCAGGAGCAGTCCGCAGAAAGCCGCGGGCTGTTCCAGTGGTGCGAGGTGTCCCGCCCCCGGGATGACCACCATGTCCTCTGCGCCGAGCTCGCGCGCCAGACCCTCGCCTCCTTGGAAGAAGTCGGGCATGTCGTGCTCGCCGACGCCCACCAGGACCGGGATGGAAAGTGCGCGCAACGCGAACGGGTCCGTGCTCAGCGGGTCCGCGGCCCGAGCCGGCTCGCCATGGGCGAGCTGCGATCGCAGCTGGTCATGCAGCATGCGGGCCGCGTGCGCCCGCACTTCGGGAGATGCGTCAGCCGCCGTCCAGGCGTCGACCCCTGCCTTCACAGCGGCATCGATGTCGCCGGCGTCCAGCGCTGTTCTTTCCCTGTCCCAGGCTGTCCGCAGGTGCGTGGACGGTGTTTGATCATGAGGTCGGTACCCCACCAGGGCCAGACCCTCGATACGGTCGGGTGCCGTTACGGCCGCTTGCAGTGCCACCAGCGCGCCGAGCGAGTTCCCGGCCAGGACACAGCGGTCGACCCGGAGGTGATCGAGCGTGACAAGGACGTCCTCCCAAGGTGCCACCTCGCGCTGGTCGTGCACGAGGGCCTCACCGTGGCCGGGCAGGTCCAGGGCGATGGCCCGGACGCCGACCTCGGCGAGCAAGGGCAGGTGCGCCCTCCACATGGTGCGGTCCGTGGGCCGGGCGTGCAGCAGGACGACTGGCCGTCCTTGGCCTGCCTCGTCAGATGGCAGCAGTATGTCATCGAGTCCTTTTCTCATGCGGCGTTGGTGAGCTCGTCGATCTCTTCGTCGCTCAGGCGCAGCTTCGCCGCGGCGATGTTGTCCTCCAGGTGGGCCACCTTCGACGTGCCGGGAATGGGCAGCATGACCTGGGAGCGGGCCAGCAGCCAGGCCAGTGCGACCTGGGAGGAGGTGGCGCCGTGTGTGGAGGCGATGCGGTCGACCTGTCCGCCGGGCCGGGCGAGTTCGCCGGCGCCCACCGGTGCCCAGGGGATGAAGCCGATGCCGTGGCGGGTGCAGTGGTCGAGGACGTCGGCGGAGCTGCGGTCGGTGAGGTTGTAGCGGTTCTGGACGGTGGCTATGTCGGCGATCCGCTGTGCCTGCTCGATCTGGTCGACAGTCACCTGGGACAGGCCGATCGCGGCGATCTTGCCTTCGTCCTGGAGGCTCTTCAGTTCGCCGACCTGGTCCTCCAGCGGAATCTTCGGGTCGACGCGGTGGAGCTGAAAAAGGTCGATGTGGTCCAGGCCGAGGCGCCGCAGGCTCATCTCGGCCTCCTGGCGCAGGTACTCCGGACGCCCGACCGGCGGCCATGCCTTGGGGCCCAGGCGCACCAGTCCCTGATCGCTCTTGATCACATCGGGTCCGTTGCGGGTGAGACCGGCTTTGGTCGCGATGAGAACGCCGTCCGGGTAGGGGTGTACGGCCTCCCGGATGATCTCCTCGCTGACGTACGGCCCGTAGGAGTCCGCGGTGTCGATCAACTGGACGCCGAGGTCGACGGCGCGACGGACCACACGGATGCACTCCTCGCGGTCGTCGGGTTCACCCCATATGCCGAGTCCGGTGAGCCGCATGGCTCCGAAGCCCAGACGGGCGACCTTCTTGCCGACGATCTCGAAAGTACCGGCGGCGTGGGCGATGGGTTCGGTCATGGCCGGGTGTTTCCTTCTTCTGCGATGGTGCTGCGTTCAGTAAAAGCGGTGCTCTGCTCAGCCAGCCGGCGGAGCAGGATCAGGCCATCGCTGTCGGCGCTGCCGGGCTCGGCGCTGTAGACGGACAGGTGCTGCCCCGGGGCACTGGTGACGGCGAGTGCCTCGAAGTGCAGTCGCAGTTCTCCCACCTCCGGGTGGTTGAAGTGCTTGTCCTCGTGCGTGCGCGGGCGGACCTCGTAGCGGGCCCACACGTTCGCGAACGCGGGACTGTGCACACTCAGCTCGCCCACGACACCTTCGATGCGTTCGTCGCCGGGGAACTGCGATGACGACGCACGCAGGTTGTTCACGGCGACATGCGCTGCCTTGTCCCAGTCGCGGTAGAACTCCCTGGCGAAGGGATCAAGGAAGATCATCCGGAGCAGGTTGTCGTACCGGGCAAAACCGCGGTACAGCTCCCGCGCCATCGCGTTGGCGGCGAGGACGTCCTGGGCCGAGCCGACCACGAAGGCAGGCACGTCGTGCATGCCGTTCATGAGTCGCAGCAGCTCCGGGCCGACGGTCGGCGTCGCCGACACAGATGGTCCGAGGGCGGGCAGGCCGAGCCGGAACAGATGAGCAGCCGCGGCGTCATCGAGCCGCAGCGCCCGAGCGATCGCCTGGAGCACCTGCTCAGAGGGGTTCCGCTCGCGGCCCTGCTCAAGCCGTATGTAGTAGTCCGTGCTCACTCCCGCGAGCAGCGCCACTTCGTCCCGCCGCAAACCAGGAACTCGGCGGGAACCGTGGTCGGGGAACCCGACATCCCGCGGCATGGTCATCGCGCGCCGGGCACGCAGATAGTCACCGAGCTTGTTCTCGCTTTCCACACCGGAGAGGCTAGTCGGGACAACAGACCTGTGGGTGGGTGCGATACCCCCACCCACAGGTCAGGCCGTGAAGGGGTGCCCGATGCCGCGGGGTCGGGGCCGACGGTGCCATGCGCCCCGTGTCAGGCCAGGTCAGGATGGCGGTGACGGACAGGGCTGACCGTCTCCAAAGTCGCGCCCAAGCGCAGGATGGTTGACTCGTCATACCAGCGCGAGACGAGCTGGACACCTATCGGCAGACCGTCGGTGGTGGCCCCGAACGGCAACGACAGTGCCGGCAGGCCGGTGAGATGGAACGGAACGGTCGCACGCATGATGCCGCGCGCCGGAACGGTCACGTCTCCGACGCGGAACGTCGACTGGGCATGCGGTGGGGCGGGGATGGGGCACACCGGGCACAGCAGCGCGTCGTAGCGCTCGAAGTACGCGGCGAACAGGGAGCTGAGCGCGTCGACCTGCTGCTGTGCGGCGACATAGTCGGCCGGCATCACCTCCGGTGCGCTGAGCGTCCGCCGGATGACGGGGTGCACCTCGGATTCGCGGCCGGCAACCGTCTGCCGGAAGTACGGCACCACCTCTGCGGTGTACAGCACCGCGCTCAACGTTGTCGCGTCGACCGCCTCCAGCCCGGCCGGCGGGGCGGGTTCGACCACGCAGCCCAGCTCTCGCAACGCGTCGGCGGCGGCCGAGACGGTGGCCGTCACCTCGCGGTCCACCGGGCCGAACGCGGGCTCGCCCGCCCAGCCCACCCGCAGCCCGGCCAGGTCCCGCGATCCGTCGGCGTGGGGCGGTGAGTGCCGTACGTACTGTGGGTGCCGAATATTACATCCGCCCTGGTCAGGTGCCGGGTGTTCCTGAGGGGCTGGTAGCGGTCTCATGAGTTCGAAACCTGGGTAGTTGCGTTGTTCGGTGGGCCGCGATGCACCGCGTCGAAGCTGCTCCATGTGCCACTTGATCGCTTCCGTGTACGGCGTCGTACGGAGCTTGACGACGCGGCAGATCTGCGAGAGTCTTAAAATGGAACAAAAGAGGAGAATTGACGCGCGACTGGGGGTCAAGGGGTCGCAGGTTCAAATCCTATCGTCCCGACGGTGTGATGTCGCAGGACATCGGAATGACCCCGAACCCACGATTGGGTTCGGGGTCATCGTCGTTGTGGGCCGGGTGGGCGGCCGGTCGGCTGGTAGTCG
>NZ_JAIWIH010000067.1:0-22099 GCF_052851135.1 Streptomyces sp. BRA346
CACTGATCTCCCACGGCTTCGGCCGGTGCATCCTCACTCCCGAGGAACGAGATCACTTGCCCTTCCACCGTGCCACACGAAGATCATTCTGCAAGGACTCCTAAGGGGCATCCGCATCGGGGACCTTCGGCCGGTCCGGGCGTACGGAGAACACCGTGTCCCCGGCCATCGCCACGATCGCGTCCTTGACGAGCAGCACGGACGGCGGACGCTCCTGCGCCGTGTCCCCGGGGTCGCTCAGCGCGGCGGTGCGCCACACCTCAGCCCCGGTCTTGCTGTCGAGCGCCAGCAGACGGCCGAAGCGGTTGGCGAAGTAGAGCCTGCCGTGCCGCTTCGACTCCACGGGCGCGGACAGGCTCTCCGTCTCCGTCTCCCGCTGCCACAGCTGCTTGCCGCTGTGCGCCGACACCGCGGTGACGGTCCCGTTGGTCCGGACGGCGTAGACGACCCCGTTCAGGAGGGTGGCCGAGCCGCGCAGGGGGTGCCGCAGCGGGATCCGCTTGGTGTCGCCGGTGCGCGGGTCCACCCGGACCAGGGCGTTGTACGGGCGCTCGTACCCGGCGTCGTACACCTCCTTCGCGGTCTGCGGCGCGAGGAAGACGGGCGCCCCGTCGAGGGAGCCGAGGTGCAGCGCCTTCCGGGGGAGCGTCGCGAGGGTGCGCTGCGCACCGTCGGAGGGGTCAAGCCGCAGCAGGCTGTACGGGCCCTCGGCGCTCAGCCCGGACGAGGTGAGGGGCGAGCACAGGACGTACGGGACGCCGGACGGGACCGGCGTCGCCGGTTCGCAGAACTGACCCTCCTTCGCGGGCGACTGCCACAGCTGCCGCCCCGACGTCCCGTAGGCGACGAGCTGACGTCCGTCGGCCGACAGCGTCAGCAGCCCGCCGCGGAACAGGCGCGCCGACGCCGATCCGCTGATCGTGTGTGACCACCGCTGCTTCCTGGTGCCGGTGTCGAGGGCCACCACCCGGCGCTCCTCGTTCTCGGGCTCGGAGTAGGTGTAGACGGTTTCGTCCCGCGCCCCGATGGGGCGCGCGTCCTGCGGTCTGGTGCCGCTGCGCCACCGGACCTTGCCGGTGGCGGCGTCGACCTTGGCGACGGTGAAGCCCTTGCCGCCGCAGTACACGTCGGTGCCGCGGTCCGGTACGCACGCGGCGTCCTGGTACACGAGCGGGGGCTGCGGGCCTTCGTACCGCAGCGCCGTCCGCCATGGGCGCCAGCCGTCGGGCAGGGACACGGGGGCCTGGCCGTCGGCGGTGGCGGACGCGGCGGGGCGGTACGGCGGCGGGTCGGTGCCCAGGCCGTAGGTCACGCCGGCGACCAGCCCGCCGACGGCCAGGGCGCCGACGCCGACGATGATCAGCCGCTTACGGCGCCTCCGACCGGTCCCTTCCGTCCGCGGAGGCGGGAACTCCGCCCGCGTGGGGGCATCCTCCGGGGGAGCCGCGGCGGCGAAGTCCGGCAGCGCGTCGAGCATGCGGTGCACCTCGTCCAGGCCCGGCCGCGCCGCCGCGTCCTTGTCCAGGCATCGCTTGGCGAGCTTGCGGAGGGGGTCCGGCACGCCGTCCAGCGTCGGCGGCTCGTACATCACCTGGTACCCCGACAGATACGGGCTCTCCGCGTCGAACGGCCCGATGCCGGTGGCCGCGTACACCACCAGAGCCCCCAGCGAGAACACGTCCGAGGCCGCGGTGACCTCCCGTGGATTGCGCAGCTGCTCGGGCGACATGAACCGCGGCGTACCGAGCACCCGCCCGGCGGTGAGGGTGAGCGTCTGGTTGTCGGCGGCCCGCGAGATGCCGAAGTCGATGACGCGCGGCCCGTCCTCGGCCATCAGGATGTTGGCCGGTTTCAGATCCCGGTGCACCACCCCGGCCCGGTGGATGTCCCGCAGCGCCTCGACGAGCCCCAGCCCCAGCGTCCGCAACTCCCGCCCGCCCAGCGGCCCGCCGTCCCGCACCACCTCGGCGAGGGTGCGCCCCGGCACGTACTGCGTGGCCATCCACGGCCGCTCGGCCTCCGGATCGGCGTCCACCACCGGAGCGGTGAACGCCCCGCTGACCTTGCGCGCCGCCGTGATCTCCTGCCGGAAGCGGGTCCGGAACTCCTCGTCCTGCGCGTACTGCGCGTGCACGAGCTTGACCGCGACCTGCCGCCCCGAGGCCGACCGTCCCAGGTAGACGACCCCCATACCGCCCGAACCGAGCCGGTCGAGCAGGGCGTAGCCGCCTATGGACGCCGGATCATCGGTGCTGAGCGGCATCGCCGATCCCCTTTCCCTACCCCAACCGCCGTACCAACCCCCTACATTAGGGCGCCCGCGCCCAACCCCGGCGCACCCGGCCCCGGGCGCGCCACCGCCGTATACCGTCGGGACCATGGAGTGGATCACTCTGGCCAGCACGGTGGTCGGCGCCGGAATCGCGACGGGCTCGCCCGACCCGTGGTGGAGGCATCGGAGGACGCCTTCCGCCGTCTGCGCGATCTCCGGGACCGGGGGATGGAGGGCACACGCGCCACCGACCAGGTCTACCTGGAGGGGCGGGGCCGCTACGACGACGCCCTCGCCGCGCTGCGGACCCGCATGCGGCAGGACCTGAGCCTGGACCTGGGCTGAGCCGCCGTGCAGGTGGTCGGCGGCGGCACGTAGGCGCAGCCGCGCAACGAGCCAGCCCCGGGTCTCTGGCCTGGGGCTTGTCGTTCGGCGTGCGCCCGCGCCCCCGGCGTTCGACCCTGGATGGAGGGGGCGCGGACCGCCGGACAGGAAGGGGCGCATCGCCATGAGGACACCCCCGATCGTTTCGCCGCAGGAGTGGCAGGACGCGCGCCAGGAGCTGCTGGTGGAGGAGAAGCAGCTGACCCACGCCCATGACGCCCTGGCCGCCAAGCGCCGCCGCATGCCGTGGGTGGCGGTGGAGAAGGAGTACGCGTTCGAAGGTCCCGAGGGCAAGGTCAGCCTGCTCGACCTGTTCAAGGGCCGCCGTCAGCTGATCGTCTACCGCGCCTTCTACGAACCGGGCGTCTTCGGCTGGCCCGAGCACGCCTGCCGCGGCTGCTCCATGGTGGCCGACCACGTCGGCGACCTCACCCATCTGAACGTCCGCGACACCACCCTGGTCTTCGCCTCGCGCGCACCGCAGCAGAACATCGAGGCCCTGAAGGCGCACATGGGCTGGACGATGCCCTGGTACACGATCACCGACGACTTCGACGCGGACTTCGACGTGGACGAGTGGCACGGCACGAACGCCTTCATCCGCGACGGCGACCGCGTCTTCCGCACCTACTTCATCAACGCCCGCGGCGACGAGGCGCTCGGCAGCACCTGGAGCTACCTCGACATGACCGCTCTCGGACGGCAGGAAACCTGGGAGAACTCCCCCGAGGGCTACCCCCAGACCCCGCCGTACGAATGGTGGAACTGGCACGACTCCTACGGCGACACCGAACCGGCCCAGGAATGGCTCGACCAGACCCGCCGCGGGCCGCGCTGAACGGCTCAGGCGCGCTGGTCGGGGAGGGAGAGCAGGTCGTCCACCAGGTGGGGAGCGGCGATGTCGTGGCCCCGCCCGAAGCTCTTGAACGTCGCGGTCCCCTCGCGCTTGCTGGCCTTGTAGACGTAGGAAACCTCCATCTGCCCGCACTGGGGGCAGAAGAGGTCGGCCACGAAGGGTGACAGCGGGACGGGCCCGTCCGGGCCATGGACATAGAACATGTCGATGCCGACGGGGTGCTCCCACGTGAACGTCCGGCGCTCGAAGTCCGGGTGGTCGCCCATCGCGTCTTTCGCGACGACCTCGAAATTCCGTGACCGCGGATGGTAGACGCACGAGACCGTGAACAGCCAGGGAGCGGCCTTCAGGAACTCTGCCTTGGCCAGGATGCGTTCGAGGTGATGCGTGCCCTCGGCCACGCGCAGGGCGGACTCGGGCTGGCTCTTGGGCTTGTCGCCGTGGTAGGCCCGGTTGCGTTCGTGCCGCAAGGCGTTGAGGTGGGTGACGATGCCCGGGTCGTCGGGCCCGTCCCCGAGCGCAAGATCGAGCCCGGGGATCAGATCCGGTTGGGCGGCAGCGAGGGGCTGGAGTTCCCTGAGCCATGTCGTCCACGTGCCGAACATGGCGCCTTTGCCGAAATAGGCCCTGCGGAGCAGGGACAGATTGCGCTGCCCTGCCTCCTGGAGCAGCGCTGCCGTGGTCACGCTGAGGGTGATGGCGAGGGTCTCGGCGGCGTCGAGCAACGCCTCGTACCTGTCCTTGTCCGTGGGCGCCTGGTGCAGCGCGCGGAGGGCGCGGGCGATGGGGTGGGGGAAGGTGTTCCGCGCGTCGGTCGGCAACGCGGAGGGAGCCGGGGGAGGCGTGGCGTGGCCGACACGGTGCGGGGCCCATGGGGACGGTGGCGGTGCGGTGGTCACGCGTAACGCCGGTGCCACGGGCGCCGCGTGGAGCGGTGCCGGGGGAACCTCCGGCCGGGGCGGCCGAGGGCGCTTGCGCCACCGCCAGCGCCTGACGAACAGGCGGATCCAGGCGGGCACGACGCCGAAGATGAGGACCATGGCGATGATGGCGAGCAGGTTGTCCAGCCACGGGGGCAGCTTGCTCGGTTCCGTCGGCGACGCGGTCGGGATGGAGATGCCGGAGATCAAGGCCCATACGACGGTGTTCCAGAACGCCCCATCGCGGTAGAGGGGTGCGTCGTACAGCCTGAGAACAGCGTTCCGTCGCTTGGGGAAGGGCGGCGGAGGGGCCAACGAGGACGCTGCGTTACCGTGCATGAGCATATGGTGCCTCGCTGCGTCGGCTGATGACTACGGTTGTATGGGATTCTTCTGTGAATCGCCCTCTTTATCCTTGGGCTGATACGGCTCGTATGCGGGGCCCGCGAAATCCGGGCTGGTGTAGCCCAGGCGCGGGCGGCGGCCGGGAGTGGCGGTCCGGTGCGGCTCGGTCTGGCGCAACTGGGCGCGCAGATACGGCAGGACGCCGCGTTCGAGCAGGGCCCGCCGCCACGCCTCACGGGCCTCGGCCGCGCCCGGGTTCCCGCTGAGCGGTGCCGGGGAGCGGTGGCGGGCGGCGGTGCTGAGCAGCCAGGCCACTTGGCACGCCGTCGTCACCGCCGTGATCACGGCCGCGGTCTCTCCCGCCGTCAGCAGCGCGTCGCCCAGTTCGTGCCCTGGACCGCCGAGCCCCAGGACGGAGCCGAGGAGCAGGAAGATCACGGTCGCGGCCGCCGCCAGCACCGGTGCCAGGACCGCGAGCGCGGGCAGCAGTCCGCGGGCGCCCGCCGTGGCGGAGGGCGCCCGGCCGGTGCGTACGTCGGGGGCTCCCGCTGTGCGGTGCCGCAGGTAGGCGGCGTACTCGGGGGCGGCGGCCGCGGCGATACCGGTGCGTTCGGCGAGGGCCCGCGCCCGGAGCCGCTCGGCCGCCGCGCCCCCGGCGGGTCCGCGCCGCCGCAGGGCCGCGCGGATCTCCGGGGTGTTCAGCGCCTGCCGCAGCACCCGTTCGACGTCGGGTTCGTCTTCCGGCCGTAACGCGGGTGGTGTGCCGTTCATGTCGGTGTCCGTGTCCTTGGGTCGGGCGCGGGGCGCGGCGGTGGTCAGAGGCTGACGCCGAAGTCGGCGGCGATGCCCGCCAGGCCCGAGGCGTATCCCTGGCCGACCGCGCGGAACTTCCACTCCGCGCCGTGGCGGTACAGCTCGCCGAAGACCATCGCGGTCTCGGTCGCGGCGTCCTCGCTCAGGTCGTAGCGGGCCAGTTCGGCGTGGTCGGCCTGGTCGACCACGCGGACGAAGGCGTTGCGGACCTGGCCGAAGCTCTGGCCGCGGCTCTGGACGTCATGGCGACCGGGAGGCGGTTCTGGCCGGCTTCGTGACGGGGCTGACGGCCGACGACGAGCGACTGCTGCGTTGCCTGTTGAGCGAAGCGGAGGGAGGCTGAGCGCGTTGGGCGTGTTCGTCCTCCACGCTGTGCCCGGCGCCGGCCGCCCGCCTCCACGGTCGCGGATCGGCCGTCTACAGATCGAATTCGGCCGGGTCCAGCTCCAGGGCGAAGCAGGCCTCGCGGACGACGGCCCGTTCGGTCGCGTCGAAGTCGCCGTCGGCGCCGCCGATGACGATGCCGATCTGGACGACGGCGCGCGCCTCGGCGGGCTTCTTCTTCGCCTTGGCCACCTCCTGGAGGACGCTGACCTTGCCGAAGTCGAAGTCCATGGTCAGCTTGTCGAGGTAGGCGTCGAAACGCGACCGCAGGTCGTCCGCCGCGAAGTTCTGGAGCACCTCGTTGGTGGCGATCAGCTGGGCGACGCGCTGCCGCTCGGACGGGTCGATCGAGCCGTCCGCCGCCGCCACCAGGGCGCACATCGCCATGGAGGCGTCGCGGAACGCACCGCTCTTGAGGTCGTTCTTCTTGGCGAGCAGCTGGCTCTGCATCGTCTGGGCGGAATCCTTGATGCGGTCCCACAGGGCCATGACCAACTCCGTACGTCGTCGCTTATTTCTACAACACTGTAGAAGTTAGCAGAGTGGTCGGGGCCCTGTGGGCCGACGGGGTTCAGTCCTCCTCGTCCTCGAAGGCGTCGCCGATCTCGTCCACGACCTCCGCCGCGACCATGCCGCCGACGACGCCGACCGCGACGCCCGCCGCGACACCGCCCACGACGGCCCCGGTGCTGGGCCCGGAGCGGTGGTGGCCGCCGTCATGGCCGTGCGCATCCCCGTGTCCGTGTCCGTGCGGGCCACGGCGGTCGAGGAGTTGCCGCACCCAGCCGTCGACCTCCGTGTTCCAGTCGCGGTGTTCGACGCCCTCGTGGTCGACCGTGAAGAGGGCGAGGGCGTCATGCCCCGGGGACAGGAACCCGCCGCGCTTGTCGGCTTCCAGGACGACGTCCAGGCCGCCGGGGTGCGCGAGGAAGGTCACCTCCAGCTCGCCCAGGGCGTGGGCGTATTGCGGCGCGGGGGTCAGCTCGATCTCCTGGTAGAACGGCAGCCGCTGCCCCGTTCCGCCGACGTGGCCCAGCTCCAGATCGGCGGACGTGAAGCCGAAGCCGAGCTGTCCCAGTGCCTCCAGGACGGCCTCCTGGGCGGGCAGCGGACCCACCGTCAGCTGGTCCAGATCGCCCTTGTCCTTCGCGCCCGCCACCTCCAGCCCGGTGCGCACCCCGAGGACGACGCCCAGCGGCTGCCCGTACAGCTCGGTGACGGGCGTCTCCCATGGGAGGTGGATGGTGAACGGCAGGCTGCGGTGCTCGCCCTCGGCGAGCCGGAACCCGCCGCCGACCGTGAAGTGGTCGAAGACGACGATCCCTTCGCGCTCCTCGTCGCCGTGCTCGGCCTCGACCCGCGCGACGAGGTCCAGGGTGACGGACGCGATCTCGAAGTCCGCCTTGCCGCCCTGGAGATGAACCTGCCCGCTCAGCGGCCCGCCGGGGCGTACGGGACCGGCGTCCAGCACGGTGTCCACGGTGGGGCCGCCGACCCCGAGTGAGCCGAGTAGTCGTTTGAACACCATCGTGGCGTCCACTCCTTATGCTTGTATCTACATGCGTGTAGAAGCATAGGGGGTGGCCGTGCCCCACCGTGCGCATTCGGTCAGGATCGGGTGCGCTGTTGCTCCGTACCCTTCGTGCCCTTTGCCTCCGCGGGCGCGGTCAGGTCGAGCAGGAGCATCGCGTCATGGTCGGGGGTGCCGGGGTCGGCGGTGTAGACGCCGAGGCGCTGGCCGGGGGTGCCTTCCAGCTGCATGCCCTGGCCGCTGAGGGTGAGGACGCCGACCTGGGGATGGTGGAACGTCTTCTGGATGCGCTTGCGGCCGACGACGTCGTAGCGCTCCCACAGTTGGGCGAAGTCGGGGCTCTTGAGCAGGAGTTCGCCCACGAGCTGGGTGAGGTCCGGGGCGTCGGGGGCGGTACCGGCCAGGGCGCGCAGCCGGGCGACGCAGCCGCGGACCTGCTCCTCCCAGTCGGGGAAGAGGGTGCGGGCGGTGGGGTGGAGGAAGAGGTAGCGGGCGAGGTTGCGCTGTTTGACGGGCCAGTCGGCGACGCCCGCGTACAGGGCGAGGCCGCCGGGGTTCCAGGCGAGCAGGTCCATGCTGCGGCTGATGACGTACGCCGGGCTCGGCCGTAGCGTCTCCAGGACGCGCTTCAGGTGCGGGCGCACGGTCCGGCTGGGCGGGGGCGGCGGCTCGGGGGCGTACCGGGCGGCCCGGGCGGCGAGATCGCGCAGGTGCTGGTGCTCGGCGTCGTCGAGGCGCAGGGCGCGGGCGAGGGCGTCGAGCACGGAGGGGCTGGGGCGGGTCTCCTTGCCGCGCTCCAGGCGGACGTAGTAGTCGATGCTCATCCCGGCGAGCGTGGCCAGCTCCTCGCGGCGCAGTCCGGGCGTACGGCGCAGGCCGGTGCCCACCGTGAGGCCGACCTGGTCGGGGCGGGTCTGGGTGCGGCGGGCGCGCAGGAACTGGCCCAGCTCCATGCCACCGCCACTGCCGCCGCTGCTGCTCTGCTCGGATGCCATGGCGTCAGTGTCACACCGCGCCGACCCGCGGGGCGGGCGCGTGGGGGGCCCTGTCGTTACCCCCGAGCGGCGCTCCCCGGTACGGCCCGGCCTGCCACCGGGGCCGGATCGGCGGGAGGCTCGATGTCCGTCAGCACCCGGCTCACCCGCTCACTCATGCAGGAGATCGTTCCGTGCCCACGTCCGTCCCGCCCTCCTCACCGCGGGCCGTCGCCGCCGTCCCTGCCGGTCCGCCGCCGCGGAGCCGCTCCGGCGAGCGCCCGGCCATGGCCGCCGTCCTGCTCGGCTTCTTCACGATCATGGTCGACGCCATGATCGTGAACGTCGCCCTGCCCTCGATCGGGCGCGGGTTCGGCAGCGCGATGACCGGGCTGCAATGGGTCGTCGACGGGTACACCCTCACCTTCGCCGCGTTCCTGCTGTCCGCGGGCGCGATCAGCGACCGGGTCGGGGCCCGGCAGGCGTTCGCGGGCGGTCTCGCCCTGTTCGTCGCGGCGTCCCTGGTGTGCGGGCTGGCGCCGGGCCTGGGCGTTCTGGTGGCGGCACGGCTGGTGCAGGGCGTCGGGGCCGCGATGGTCCTGCCGTCGTCGCTCGCCCTGCTGAGGGAGACCTTCGCGGACCCGGCCGAGCGCGCGAGGGCCATCGCCCTGTGGGCCGTGAGCGGCGCGGTCGGCGCGGCCGCCGGTCCCGTGGCCGGTGGGCTGCTCACGGTGCTCGACTGGCGGATGGTCTTCGTCGTCAACCTGCCCGTCGGCGCGGTGGCCCTGCTGCTCCTCCGGTACGCCCGCCCCTCCCCGCGGCAGGCGGTGCCGTTCGACCCGGCCGGTCAGGCCGCCGCCGTCGCCGCCATGGGCGGGCTGACGTACGCGGCCATCGAGGCCGGGGCCGTCGGGTTCGGCTCGCCGCGCGTCCTGGCCGCCCTCGCCGTGGCGGTCGTGGCGTCCGTCGTCTACGTCGTCGCGCAGGCCCGCGGACGGCACCCGATGACGCCGCTGCCGCTGCTGCGCTCCCGCGTCATGTCCCTCGCGGTCGCCATCGGGTTCGCGCTGAACGTCGGCTTCTACGGCATGATCTTCCTGCTCGGGCTGTACCTCCAGCAGGTGCACGGGCTGAGCGCGCTCGCCACCGGTGTCGCGTTCCTGCCGATGAGCGTGCTCACGTCCTTCGTGGGCCCGGTCGCCGCCCGGCTGGCCACGCGCTTCGGTGCACGCACGCCGGTGATCACCGGACAGCTGCTGATGGCCACGGGCCTGGCCGCGATGGTGACCCTGCCCGCCGACGCGCCGGTCTGGCTGACGGTGCCGCTGATGGTGCCCGTCGGAGCCGGTGGCGCGATGGCGATCACCCCGCTGACGGCGCTGCTGCTGGAGACCGTGCCCGCCGAACGCGCCGGCGTCGCCAGCGGTGTGCTGAACGCCGCCCGCCAGCTCGGCGGCGCCCTGGCCGTCGCCGCCTTCGGCGCCCTGGTCGCCGACCGGTCCCGGTTCGTGGCCGGGCTGCACACCGGCCTCCTGATCGCCGCGGCGGTCGTGGCCGTGAGCATCGTGGCCACCTGGCTCCTCGAACCCGCCCGGCGCGACGCCCGCTGACCTGCCCTCTGCCGTGCAGGCCGCCGCGGCGCTCACCTCCGCAGGCGTCACCTCGGCAGGCGTCGTCGCGAACCCCCGCGATCTGGTCGAGTACGTGGCGCGGGGGAGTGAACGGCACCCGCAGGCAGCGGGTGAGGGTGCCGTCGGCCGCGAAGCGCGGGCCCGCTATGAGCGCGACTCCGTTCCTGCCCGCCCGTACGACGACGGAGTCGGCGAGGGCCGTACGCAGGCGCAGCCACAGGACGAGTCCCGCCCTGCGCGCCGCCTTCGGCAACCGGCGGACCACCGAAGCCGATACGCGCCGCGCCGCCGCGTCGCTGCGGGCGGCGCCGGCCACGCTGGAGGCCCGACATTGACCCACGTTTTCGGTACCGGAATGACCCGGGTGCCAGGTCATTAAAGGCCACCGGCCCCACGACCACCGCGCCCCACATGGTCCCGCCGGCTTCCGGCCGCGCCGACGTCCCTGACCGTCACCAAGGACAGCTGCGGCCGGGAGGACCTCGCGGTGTCCGGTCTCGGCCGCACCCGGCTCGCCAAGTCCGTGCATGACGCGGGGTGGTCCGCGTTCGTGGGCATGCTGGAGTACAAGGCGGTCAAGCACGGCCGCGCCTTCGCCAAGGTGGACCGGGCGTTCCCGTCCTCGCAGATCTGTTCGGTCTGCGGATTCCGGGACGGCCCCAAGCCCCTGCACGTCCGGCAGTGGACGTGCAGCAAGTGCGGTACCGTGCACGACCGTGACCACAACGCATCCCGCAACGTCCTCTTCGAAGGACGCCGAATCGTCGCCGCCGGACGGGCGGAGACGCTAAACGCCTCGTGGAGCGCCGGTAAGACCAGGACGAAAGTCCCGGCACAGCGCGTTGAAGCAGGAAGCCCCCGGAAGGGTCAGCCGACCCAGGCCGGAATCCCTGGGCTTCAGGCCAGGGAGCACGTCAAGGGTGGTACTTCTCCTCGACCGTCTCGGCACCGCCGGACTTGGAGTCCATGGTGACGCGGACGGTCACGCTGTTGGTCTTGGCGGACTTCTCCAGCTCCGCCACGCTGCACTTCGCGGTGCCGTAGCCGTCGTCGCCGATGGACGCGCCTCCGCTGCCGTCGTCGTCGGAGCAGATCGCGGCCGCGCCGAGGATCTGCGTGGCGTTGGAGATCAGGAACGCCTGCTCCCTACCGCCGCCCTCGGGCGTGACGGTCAGCTTGCCGGGCGCGAGGTAGCTCAGCTTCCCGGTGATCGTGCGGTGGTTGCCCGCGTTGGCGGCGCCACCCCCGTCGGACGGCGCCGTGGTGGACTGGCCACCGCCCTGGTCCTGCGAGGCGGGGTCGTCCGAGGAGGAGCCGCTCTTGGGCTGGGCCGAGGCCTCCTGCGAGGCCGAGGAGCCGGTGGCGTCCGACGCCCCGTCGTCAGGCCCGCAGGCCGTGGCCCCCACGCTCAGCGCCGCGGCGGCGAGGATGGCGACGGCGAGGCGGCGGCCGCGGACGCGGTTGGTGGTGGTGCTCATGGTGTTACTCCGTAGCTCTGTTCTCTCGTCTCGATCCCTGACGAAGATCAGCTTCGGAGATCCACTTTGCGTTCCACTAACAGACAACTAATGCCGCCGGGCCCCGCTTGACCTTGACACGGTGACAAGCCCTTCACTGCTCGCCGAGGAGGTGGTCTCGATGACGACCACGCGACAGGACACGGACGCGCTCCGGGCGCTCCGGGGGCTGGAGGACGCCCGTTCGTCCGTACGACTGCGGACCGCTCTGGCGGTCGGTACGACGCCCGACCCGCGCTTCGTCGACAAGCTCATCGAGCGGTGCGCGGTCGAGCCCGAGTTCTTCGTCCGCGACATGCTGACCTGGGCGCTCACCCGCCACCCGGTGTCCCTGACGCTTCCCGGGCTGGTCCGCGAACTCCGCTCGGAGCGCGCGCAGGCACGGAGCCAGGCGCTGCACACGCTGTCCAAGATCGGGGACCGGCAGGCGTGGCCCGCGATCACGGGGGCGCTGTTGTCCGACGCCGACGACGAGGTGGCGCGGAGCGCTTGGCGGACCGCGGTCGTGCTCGTACCGGAAGGCGAGGAGCCCGCGTTGGCCGCGGCGTTGGCGAGGCAGCTCGGGCGTGGTGGGCGCGAGACGCAGCTGAGCCTCAGCCGGGCGCTGGTCGATCTGGGGGATGTGATCGTGCCCGTTCTGCACGCCGCGACGACGGCCCCCGACCCGCGCGTCCGCACGCACGCGCTCGCCACGCAACGGCTGCTGAGCGAGCCGGACACCGGCTTCGAGTACGCCATCGAGGAGGCGAAACGCCTTCTCGCCCTCGGCGGGTCCGGCCAGGAGGGATGATGGGGAGTGTTGATCGGTGAGGTGGCGCGGCGGTCCGGGGTCAGCGCCCGGATGCTCCGGCATTACGAGTCGCTCGGTCTGGTGCGGCCTTCGGGCCGTACGGGCTCCGGCTATCGGGAGTACTCCGGGGACGACATCCGGCGGATCTTCCACATCGAGAGCCTGCGGTCGCTGGGCCTGTCGCTGCGCGAGATCGGGCGCGCGCTCGACGATCCCGGCTTCACGCCCTCGGCGCTCGTCGGCGACCTCATCGGTCAGACACGCGAACGCATCGCGGCCGAGACCGAGCTGCTCACCCGGCTGCGCCGGATCGACGCCGCGGACCCCACCGGCTGGGAGGACGTCCTCCAGGTCGTCGCGCTCCTCCAGGCACTGGGCTCGAAGAGCGCCGACGCGCGCCAGCGCGCTGCCCTCTCCTCGGCCGACGAGGTTCCGGTGCCGGTGGAGGCCCTGGTCGAGGCGGTACTGCGCGAGACGGAGCCGAACGTCGCCGGAGCCCTCCGATGGGCGCTGGCCCGCTCGGGCGACGGCGTCCCGGCACTGCTGGCGGAGGGCCTCGACTCACCGCTGGCCGCGGTGCGGGAGCGCGCCGTCCAATCCCTCGCCGAGCTGCCCGCCGACGAGGCCACCGCGCACCTGCAACACGCTCTCGCGCACCCCGACGCCGTGGTCCGCGGGCACGCGGCTCTGGCGCTCGGGACCCGCGGATTGGCCGATGCGGTCCCGACTCTCATCGACATGATTGTGGACGGGAGGAACGACACCGACGCGGCCGATGCCCTCAGCGTGCTGGCGACCGACACCGCGACGGCGGACCGGATCGCGGCCAGGCTCGTCGCCCGCCTCGCCCACGCCACCACCGGAGCGCCCGCCCGCGGCCGCCTGACCCAGGCCCTGGCCTCCCTCCCCGGCACGACGGCGGCACGCGCCCTCGTGGACCTGTCCCACGACGAGGACCGCGCCGTCGCGCTGACGGCGACGTACCTCCTCCGGCTACGCGAAGCCCGGTGACGAACCCGTGACGGCCTCTGCGATCCGGAGGGCGGCCTGGGCGGGCGTGAGGTGCGTGGTGTCGACGACCTCGGCCTCGTCGTGGAGCCACGTGCGGGCCGCCTCGGCGTAGGGCTCAAGGTACGTGAGACGGAACGGGGAGGGGCCGAGAACAGCGTCCCCCTCGATGCGCCCGCGGAGGGTGTCCTGGTCGGCGTGGAGGACGAAGTGCCGTACCGGAATGGCATGGCGGGCGAGGCCGGTGCTGATCTCGCGCCAGTACTCCTCGACCAGGACCGTCATGGGCATCACCAGCGTGCCGCCGGTGTAGTCGAGTACGTGGCGGGCGGTCTCGACCACCAGCGGCCGCCACGGCGGCCAGTGCTGGAAGTTGCCCGTCCAGGGCAGCCCCGGCGTGATGTCCATGAGCGTCTCGCCGACCTTCTCGGCGTCGAACACCCGTGAATCCGGGATCAGCTGCTGCACGAGTGCACTGGTCGTCGTCTTACCCGCGCCGTGGGTGCCGTTGAGCCATACGATCACGGGACCTCACGCTAGCGCCTGTGTGGCCCGCGGGAACGGGTGCCGTCACCGTCTCTTCACCGTGCCGGTGGTGGCTGCCGATCCATTGACGCGCCACCAGCACGGCCCGTTTGACGGCCCCCTAGTCGTCCTGGCGGCGCTTGCGCCCCACCATCACCGCCAGCCAGATCACCCCGGCCACCAGCAGCACGCCCACCACGATGACCACGACGCCCATGGCGCCGTCGCCTCCGCCGGGCAGGGGCAGGTCCGGCTCGTCGGGAGCGATGTCAGCGAGATTCATCGGGTTGCCTCCATGGCTGTTCGGCCCCTCGGGGCGCATCGTCGGGTCGTACGGGTCACACGGGTGCGGAGGTGGCAGGGGAAGGGGAGCGGGAGGCGGGGCCCGTGCCGAGGCCCAGCACCAGCATCAGCAGCACCGGGAACTCCAGGTACGCGTGATACGTGGCGACCGCCGCGTACAACTGCTTCCCCGAGGCGTAGTCGCTGGCGAACAGCGCGGCCAGCGCCGCGCCGCCCGCCAGCCCCAGCGCCCACACCCGCCACCCTTGCAGCAGCGGCACCCGGCGCTCGAAGGAGGAGGTCGCCTCCGGCGCGTACCGCGGAAGGAACCAGACCCACACCACGTAGTGCATCGTCTGGAGGAAGGCGAAGAGCGCGAGGAACCGCAGCGCCACCGCCGAGTCCAGCCACGCCGGTGGTGTGTACGCCGCGGACAGCCGGTCCGCCCGAGCCGTCCCGGGCGCCAGCCACCCGTCGAACGCGCCCGCCAGCAGCAACCCGGGCACCGCCACCACCCAGCCGCACTGCACCGCCCGGAACAGCCGACGCCCCTGCTCGAGCCCACGCGACCACTCCCAGAGGAACAGCAGCGGCACCACGTTGTGCAGATGAGCGAGGACCACGAAGTGGTAGTCGGGATAGGCCAGCGAACAGGCGGCCGCGCACACCAGCACCCCACCCGCCCCCGCGCACAAGCCGCGCCGCCCCCGCAGCCCGTGCACACAGGCGGCGCCCAACAGCCCGTAGGCCAGCAGGATCTCCGCCGTCCGCGGCAGTTCGCCGGCCGGCAGCAGCCGGCACAGCACGATCCTGCTGCCCGTTCTGGTGGCCGCCGCCTTCGAGGCGCTGGGCACGTTCCGTACTGCGTCCGCGCTGCGCCGTCCCCCGCGCGGCCTCTCGGGCCATGTCGTCCTGCTCGGTCTGGGCAAGGTCGGCACCCGCGCCCTGGCCAGACTCCGGGAGATGGACATCCCCGTGGTGTGCGTGGAAGAGGACCCCGGGGCGCGCGGTATCCCACTGGCCCGCAGGCTGGGCGTGCCGACCGTCACCGGCGACGTCACCCAGGAAGGCGTCCTCGAAGCCGCCAAGATCCAGCGGGCCCACGCCCTGCTGGCCCTGACCAGCTCCGACACCACCAACCTGGAGGCCACGCTCTACGCCCGCTCCGTCAAACCCCGGCTGCGGGTGGGGCTGCGCCTGTACGACGACCAGTTCGCCACCGCCGTCTACCGCACGCTGCGCGCCGCCCAGCCCCAGGCCCTGACGCGCAGCCGCAGCGTCTCCACCCTGGCGGCGCCCGCCTTCGCCGGGGCGAAGATGGGGCGCCAGGTCCTCGGCGCCGTACCGGTCGAGCGCCGGGTGCTGGTCTTCGCCGCCCTGCACGTCGCCGGGCATCCCCAGCTGGAAGGCCGTACCGTCGCCGAGGCATTCGCCCCGGGCGCCTGGCGGGTGATCGCCCTGGACGCGGCGGAACCCGCGGACCGGGACCGCGACCTGGCCGCCGCGCCCCCTGACGACGGCGACGCCCGGGAGCCCGGCCTGGTGTGGGATCTGCACCCCCGCTATGTCCTGTGGGCCCAGGACCGCGTGGTGCTGGCCGCCACCCGCCAGGGCCTGGGCGAACTCCTCGCCGGCCAGGCGTCCGCCGGACCCGGCGGGCCTCGGGGAGCCGACCGCTGAGCCCTGGTCGGCAGGCGTGGCGCGCTAGCGCGCCACGCGGTAGCGGAGGTAGACGACCCTCGAGCTGAACGTGCGGGTCTCGATGAGTTCGAGATCCACCCGGCGCTCGCGCTGGGGAAAGAACGGAATGCCACCGCCCACCAGCACCGGGTGGACCACGAGCCGGTACTCGTCGATCAGATCCAACGCGGCCGCGTCGGCGGCGAGCGTCGCGCCGCCGATCGCGATGTCGCCCTCCCCCGGCTCGGCCCGCAACCGCTCGATCTCCTCCGCCAGGCCGCCGGAGGCCAGGCGGGCATGGCCCTGCACCGCCGACAGCGTGGTGGAGAACACCACCTTGGGGAGCGGCTTCCAGAGCCCGGTCCACTCGAGCTCCGCGTCGTCGAGCGATTGATCCTGGTCGGCGGTCTCCCAGTACAGCATCGTCTCGTACAGCCGTCGCCCCAACAGGTGAACGCCGACCCCTCGAATCTCGTCGATCCAGAAGCGAAACACCTCCGGGTCGGGCACCGTCCAGTCGAAGCCGCCGTCCGGCCCGACGATGTAGCCGTCAAGCGAGACGCCCATCGAATAGGTCACGCTGCGCATCAGAGCCCTCCTCGGTAGCGGGGTCGACAGTACGACCGCCGGACGCCCCAGAACTCATCGCGGCACGCGGAGGGGACGGCAACCCAGTGGTCCTGATCCCCGAGGGAAGGCCCAGGTGGACGATTCGAGATGTTGCCCGGTTTGTGCGCATTTAGGCTATGCGTCATGGTGCGAATACGCAAGATCATCCCGTTACTGACGGTCCTCGTATTCGTGTTGTTGCACGTCTTCGCCTATCCGGGCACGCGCTTCGCCAATGACTCCTACCGCTACGCCCGCTCGGCGTACGAGTTCCTGGGCGACCCCCACCGGAAAGCCCAGGACAAAGCGCTGCGGGCCTACTGCGCGGACACCGCGGCGATGCTTCAGCGAAACCGCATGCTGCATCAGATCGATTTCCGGGACCCGGTGCGCCGTCATGAGTTCCGGGACTGCCTGGCTCAGTATGCGGATGGCCTCAACCCCGGCAATCCGCGGTACGAGGCGCTCTTCCACGCTCGTCCCGCCTATCCCCTGCTGTCCGCACCGCTCGTCCGGCTCCTGGGGGCCAAGGCGGGGCTGACGGCCGTTGCCCTGGGTTTCACGGCGCTCGGAGGGCTGTTGGTCCTGGTGCTCCTGCGCGCGCTGCGTGCACCGCCTCCGGTGGCATGGCTCGGTCAGTGTCTGTACTACGTCACGCCCATCGGGCTGTGGGGCAGTCGGCCTATGACGGAGGGTCCGGTGCTTGCCCTCATGGTCGCCATGCTGCTCGGTGCGGTGTGGCTGTGCCAGGGGCGGTCGGTGGCGGGGGCTCTGCTGTCCGTGGGGGCCTTCGCGCTGGGTTTCGCGGTCAAGTACTCGAGCTTCGTCCTGATGGGGCCATGCCTGGCGGCGGCGGGTGCCATGGCGCTGATGTTCGTTCCACAGGCCCGGCACAAGGGCACGCACTGCCTGCTCATCGTCTCGCTCTTCGAGTCCCTGGTGGCCTTTGCGCTGAGCAGGGCGCTCCGGTTGCCCGGCTTGGACGCTTCGCTCCAGGACACCTTCTCCCTCCACTGGACCTATCGCGAAGTCACCCACCCATGGCGGCTGCTGTTCCGGCTCGATGCCAACTACTGGTGGCAGTGGCTCCAGAGAGAGGCATTGGCTCCCTCTCTGCTCCTGCTCTTGGTTTTGGGCGCCTGGGGCGCGATGAGCCGCTCGGTGCCCATCGCGCTGTGCCTGATCGCCGTGGGGGGTACGGGCCTGCTGACCGCCGCAGCCCACCCGGTGGCGATGGAGGGCGACAGGCTCTACGTGCAGGTGTGGTTGATCGTCGTCGTCGGGCTGCCCCTCCTGGCGGAGCGGCTGCGCATGAGCGGCGGGCCCTCCGACCCCCTGCCCGCGCGACGTGACCCTCTGCTGAAGAGCGACGGACGCCTGTGAGGCGCAAGCGGTCGGCGCCTGGGTGCGCTGTGCCGCGCCTGAGGTGACGGCTTTCGGGCGGGAAGTGGCGCCGGGCGCGAGCCGGCCGTCAGGGGCCGTGGAGTTCGGTCTCCCACGCCTGGAACGGCGGGTCGGCCTGGTGGCTCGGGTCGCAATGGGCGCGGTCTCTACAGCGAGAACCAGCTCTTCGAGGGCGAGGAGGTCAACGCGGGTGGGCGCGGCTCGACGCCCGTATCACCGCGCTCTTCCGTCGCGGCCAGGAGCAGGGGCAATTCCGCATCGACCTGACACCCGTGTGGCTGACGGAGGCCATGTACGGGCTGATGGCGTCGGCCGCGTGGGGCGTCTACGACGGGCGGCTCGCCGCCAAGGACGTGGAGTACATGGTGCTGGAGCTGCTGCTCGGCGGTGCGCGGCGGGGGAGCGGGGACGCATGAGCGGGAGCCCCGTCGAGGTCGGGGAAGAGAGTCCGGGGCGCAGGGCGGACAGCGACGCGGCGGTCGTCGCGCGCCCGCCCCGAGCACGCGTGTCCCGGTCTACGCGGCGGAGGTGAGTTCGGCGCGGCCGAACAGCAGCGCGTAGCCGGAGGTGAGCTGGCGCAGGATGCGGGTGACGAGGTCGGGGCCGGCGTAGGCCGCGACGGCGGAGAAGACGGATCCGGTGTCCCAGCGGGTGGTGGCCAGGGAGGCGCCGGTGCGGGCGGCGAGGTCCTTGACGAAGGCCCAGCCACCCAGCGGCTGGGTGTCGGGGATCTGGGCGGTGAGGATGCGTGCGGCTTCGAGGGGGAGGCAGGCGGCCAGTTCGACGCGTTCGTCGCCGGTCAGCTGACGTCCCAGTCCCGCGAGGACGAGGCGGACGGCTTCCTCGGCCTTCTCACGGGTGGGGTAGGCGCCGTCGTAGCGGACCTTTTCCAGCATGTGCTCGTACGCCCTTGTGCAGGGCTGCTGGAGCGGTGCGCTCTGGTCGGACATCACTGCGGTGGTTGCCTTTCTGTCACCAGGGTCGTGGTGGCCGGTGTGCGGTCACCGGGGGATGGGTGGTCAGGTGGGCCGGGGGCGGCCGAAGAGGAGGTCGTAGCCGGCGGGGAGCTGGAGCAGGATCTCGCTGAGGAGGTCGTCGCCGGCGCCGTCGGCGACCGTGGACAGGACAGCGCTGACGTCCCAGGCCGCGGTCTGTTCGGTGGCCCCTTCGATCCAGGCCGCGGTCGCCCGCACGAACCGCTCCGGCGACAGCGGCTCGGCGCTCTGCAGCGGGTTGAGGAGGATCAGGGCGAAGTCTTCCGGCAGACGCGCCGCCAGCTGGGCGCGTACCTCGCCGACCAGGTGTGCGCCCAGCAGGGCCAGCACCACGCGGGCCGCGCGTTCGGCCTCCCGCAGAGAGCCGTATTCGCCGCGTTCCTTCACATGGCCGAGGAACGCTTCGCGTCGCACAGTCACCTCGGCCGTCACCCCCTTCCTCGGCCCGTGGGGCGCGGAGGACGGGCGAGGGGGGAGATCAAATACCCGTCCTCCGCCGCTGTTCAGCCCTTGCCTGTCCGGTTCAGCCGGAGATCTCCTTGCGGCCCGCTCCGACACCGACCGTGACCTTGCGGGGCTTGGCGCGCTCGGCGATCGGGATGCGCAGGGTGAGTACGCCCGCGTCGTAGTCGGCCTGGATGTGCTCGGTGTCGAGGGTGTCGGCGAGCGTGATCTGGCGGGAGAAGGCGCCCAGCGGCCGCTCGGACAGCTCCATCTTCACATCGTCGGCCTTCGCCACCGGCCGGCGCTCGGCCTTGACGGTCAGCATGTTGCGTTCGACGTCGATGTCGATCGCGTCCGCGCTGACGCCGGGGATGTCGAATGCCACCACGTACTGGTCGCCCTCGCGGTAGGCATCCATCGGCATCGGGGACGGCCGGGACCAGGTGGCCGGGCCCATCAGCTGCTGCGCCAGCCGGTCGAGCTCACGGAAGGGGTCGGTGCGCATCAACATCGGAAAACACCTCCAGGAAGGTTCGGGCAGTTGCTGCCAATGCGCCTCACTGATTCCGTTGTAGCATGTCATCCAATGGATGACAAACCTGGTGTCGTCCAAAGGATGACAACCTGGGAGGTGCCCATGACCCCGGCCGACCAGCCGGCATCGTCCAGCGCCGACGCACAGAGCCCGGCGTCGTTCCTCGCCGCCGCGGCAGCCCTGCACGCCATTGACGACGCCCTGCACGCCGCCCGGCACGAGGGCCCCGGCACTGCCGGGACTCACGACGTCGGCCCGGAGCAGGCCCTGGCCTCGCTTCTGCTGCTGCGGCAGGTACGCGAGCAGCTCGCCGGATGGGAATCCGGCCTGATCGAAACCGCCCGGGAGGCGGGTGCCAGCTGGGCGGACCTCGCCCACCCCCTCGGCGTCGCCAGCCGCCAGGCCGCCGAACGCCGCTACCTGCGCAACCGGCCCGGTCCCGCCGGAACCACCGGCGAACAACGCGTCCAGGCCACCCGCGAACGCCGCGCCGCCGAACGCACCACCACCACCTGGGCCCGCCGCAACGCGGCCGACCTGCGCCGCATCGCCGGCCAGATCACCGCCCTCACCGACCTGCCCACCACGGCCCGCCGCCCGCTCAGCCAGCTCCACGCCGCCCTCGCCCACGACGACCCCGCCGAGCTCATCCGCCCCCTCAACGCCACCCGCCCCCACCTGGCCGCCCACCCCGACCTCGTCGCACAACTCGACACCCTCACACCGCCCTGACCCCACTCGTTGCGCGCGGTTGCGCTCCGGCGTCCCGACTTCCGGGGCATTGACCCTCTTCCGCGGCATGTGAGGCAGGGAGCGGGATCCCGTCCGGGCGGCCGCGTCGCGCGGACAGCGGGCATCAACGTTCCGTAGGGAGCGCGTAAGCCCGGCTGCTGGGGTGGCCGGCGAACCCGCTGTAGGTGCCGCACGGCCCGCCCCGCCCGTTCGGTTCCGGCGTTTCCAGGCCGTCAGTAGCGCGTAAAGATTGCCGGGTTCCGGCAATGCGCGGCTCGGAGCCGCGGTGCCACGATGAGCCCGCACCGAGACGGGGAGACGGGAAGACGGGGCATCGGGGGAGGTGCTGTGGCCGAGTTCTTGCGTACCGCGCCTGGGCTGCTCGCCGTCCTGTTCGGCGTCGCGCCCCTCGTCGTTGCCGGATACCGGCTGGTGCGCTGGACCGGCGGTGTCGGCGTCGGGGCTCGCGGGGGAGACGGAGCCCGCGCCGACACCGCCGGTACGCCGTTCACCGCCGTGGTCGTGACCGGTATCGCGCTGGCCTGGGGCGCCGCGCTCGCCGGGGACGCGATGCCGGACTGGCACTGGCTGCGCGTCGCCGTGCTGCCGGCGGTGGCGGGGGCGGGCTGGGTCGGCGTCAGGCTGCAACGGCGGCTGAGCCACCGCCTCCAGCCGCCGGGCCCGTCCGCGAACAGGTCGTGGGCTGGCGCTCTCGGACCGCGTTCCCGAGGTGCGGGGCTCCCACCGGAACACCCGCGGACCGGCGCCGCTCGGGCGAACACACGACCAAAGGGGGATCATGACGGGGCACCTGGGCCCACTGGAACTGGTCGGGGACCACTGGATCATCGGCGACCCGAAACGGGAGGGCGGCTCGTGCCTGGTCCTCACCCCCGAGGGCGTGGAGCACCACCAGCCCGGAGTGCCGGAACCACTCTCCATCATTCCGTGGGCCAGGTTCATGGAGCTGTACATCCGAGTCACCTATAAGGCGTGGCACGCCACCCGCACCATGGGAGTGCTGGGCGCGCTCGGCGCCAACGGCCCCATGGAGAGCGGCCCCAGCGGCTGCTCCGTGGGCGGGCTCGTCCGCCGTCCGTACGAACCCTGGTCGGTGAACTACACCCATCACGAGCGCCCGTACACGGGCAACCACGTCTACCTGGTGAAAGAACTGTTCCGGAAGACGTCCGAAGCGGGGGCGCTGCACCGCCTGGGGGACCCGGAGTGGCTGGGAGCGGCCGTCGACCGGCTGGCGCCGTTTTCTACGCGCTGGGCCCTCTCGCTGAATCGCCAGGTGAGGGAGGTCATCGAAGACCTCGGCACCTGACGAGACAGCCGTGGGGTGGCCTGCTCGGGCGTCAGAAGCTGGAGGCGATGTCGTCGTACGTCGCGTCGTCGATCAGGCCGGAGTCGTCGAGGACGTTCTGGTGGTCCAGGACGGTGAGGTTGACCTCGGAGGCGAAGC
>NZ_JAIWIH010000068.1:0-29954 GCF_052851135.1 Streptomyces sp. BRA346
ACTACGCCAACCAGGCAACGGCCGAACAAGTGAACCTGAAACCACGTCAACCCGCCCTGACCAGCTAGTCAGCCACCCCCGTACAGCGGGGGAACCTCACACCAGTGGTCCACCCCACCCCTGTCGCATGGGGAGCACGACGCCGTACTCCCACCCCGAAAGGGAGTCGGGAGCCGACAAGGGGTTCTTATGCCTCTCGATGCAGAGAGCATCCAGATCAATGGGGTGACCTCAGGGGCCTACGGTTGACCGGCACACAGGGGCTCAGTACGGCGCCACAGGTCTGCCGGATCGGGTGACGGACGAATCGGACACCGTTGACACGTTCGCGAGTTGGGAGCACGAGGGCTCCCACAGGGCTCCCCATCGCTCCCACTCCAGACACGACAAAGGCCGCCTCCGCTACCCGCGGAAACGGCCTCCGACCTGCGAAAACGCTGGTCGGGACGACAGGATTTGAACCTGCGACCCCTTGACCCCCAGCGGCGCGGCAACTCTCCGCGACGATCTATTGCGGACGGTAGCGATTCGCTCGGGCTTGCACACATCCGTACCAAGCTCTTCTGACCGCTTGAGGCAGCCTCGCACCGGTGCGCCCCCTGAAGACACCCCCCGAAGCATGCCCCGCGATATCCTGGCCGCATGTCGATTCAGGTGCCCGAAGACCTTGAGGCCCGCTTGCGCCAGCTGGCGGCGGCCCAGGGCATCACCGTGGACGAGCTGGTCACCAAAGAACTCACCAAACTCGTCGTCTCACGTCCCGTCCGCGCCCTCCGCGGCAAGGGCGTGCTGCACGCCGGCAGCAGCGCACCCCACGCCCGCGACCTCAAGGCCTACATGCGTGGCGAAGCGGACGACGCGTGAAGCTGATCGTCGACGCGGGCCCCGTCTTCGCCTATCTCTCCGCAAACGACCCTGACCACGCCCGCTGCGTCGACCTACTGGAGAGTTTCGACGGCGAGCTCGTGATCCCGCAGCTCGTCCTGGCAGAGGTCTCCTATTTCATCAACACCAGGGTCAAGCGCGCAGTCGGCGCCAAGAAGGCTGCCGAGGCCGAGCTCGCCCTCATCGAAGACATCACCGCAGGTGCCTTTCGGGTCGAACCTGTCGAAGAGCCGGACTGGCCCCGGATCGCCGAGCTCGTCAGCCGCTACCACGACTTCCCGCTCGGTATCACCGACGCCTCCGTCATGGCCGTGGCGGAGCGCCTGGACACCCCCAAGATCGCGACCCTCGACGCCCGCCACTTCCATGCCGTCACCTCCGCACGATTCGGGCACTTCGAGGTCCTCTAGTACCAACGCCGTTGCCGATGAGTTTCCCCGTAGCGCTCCAGAACCACTTCACCGGACCTGACCTGGAATAGCGTACGTGGCCACCAGGTGTCCAGCATGATCAGTCGTTGTGCTGGTACGACTCTGCCCTTGCCGGAAACCTCATCCTGTGCCGTTCAGGAATGCGTCGCTGCAGGTCGTAGTCGTGTGCCGCTCGAAAGGTGGGTAGTCAGTACTCGAAGCGGTATTCGGCGGAGTTCAAGCGGGACGCGATTGCGTTGGCCCGCTCCTCCAGCAAGACGATCACGGAGGTCGCGCGGGATCTGGGCGTGAGTCCGGAGAGTCTGCGCGGCTGGGTCAAGCGTGACCGGATCGACCGCGGGGAGGGCGGGGCGGGTGAGCTGACCAGCGTGGAGCGCGAGGAGCTCAAGCAACTGCGCCGGCAGAACATCGAACAGCAGAAGACGATCGAGATCCTGAAAAAGCCGCGGCCTTCTTCGCCAAGGACAGCGACCGGTGAGCGAGGTCTACCGGTTTATCGCCGCGGAGAAGGCTGTCTACCCGGTGGCCCTGCTGTGCCGTGTCCTGGGCGTGGTCCGTTCCTCCTTCTACGCCTGGCTGGAGGCCGAACAGGCCCGGCAGGCACGGACACGCGCGGACGAGGCCCTGGCCCACGAGATCACCGTGATCCACCTGGCCTCCAAGGGTGCCTACGGTGTCCCGCGCGTGCACGCTGAACTGCGGAGGCTGGGCCGGGCGGTCAACCGCAAGCGGGTGGAGCGGATCATGCGTGAACGCGGCATCGCCGGCGTCACCCGCCGAAGACGCCGCTCGCTGACCCGCCCCGACAAGCAGGCGAGGCCGGCCCCGGACCTGATCGGCCGCGACTTCACCGCCGACCGACCCGGCACCCGGCTCGTCGGCGACATCACCTACCTGCCCACAGAACAGGGGTGGCTGTATCTCGCCTGCTGGCTGGACCTGGCCACCCGCGAGGTCGTCGGCTACGCGATGGCCGACCACCACCGCGCCGAGCTGGTGGTAGACGCGCTGCGGATGGCCCACGGCCGCGGTGGCCTGGAACCCGGTTGCATCACGCACAGCGACCGCGGAAGCGAATACACCTCATCCGAATTCCGCGCGGAGATAGGCGCGTTGGGCCTTCGGCAAAGTACCGGCCGGACCGGCTCCTGCTTTGACAACGCCCCGGCCGAAAGCTTCTGGGCCGTACTCAAGGAGGAGATCGGCACCCGGCTCTGGCCCGACCGAGCCACCGCCCGCGCCGAGGTCTTCGCCTTCATCGAGACCTTCTACAACCGGCGCCGCCTGCGCAAGCACCCTGTCTTCGGGTATCTCACACCACACGAGACGCGCCAACGGTTCCGCAACAGCCACACACTCGCAGCGTAGAAGAAGAGTGTCCAGGATCACGGGGAAACTTCAATCAGCCATTCCCCCATAGCAACAGCCACGCCATGCGACGGCTTGCGGAGCGGACAAGGATCTCCCACGGCTACCGCGCCCGCACGGTAGGGTACGACGAGCAACCCTGCACTGGAGGTCATCGTGAGTGCGCAGCCAGACGGCCCGTATGGATCCCTGATCCCCATGCCTGACCTCACGCCTGACGCACTGCGCACGGCTGTCGCCCGGATCGCTCCCAGCAGAGTCCCTGCACTCACTCAGCACCTGTTCGAGGCGACTACAAACGCACAGCAGACACAGAGCCTCGCGCCCCTGCGGGCTTTCGTCCACTCATGGGCCGTGTTCGTCGCCATCGAGCGGCACCCGGAACGCGCCGCCCGCCTCCGTGAACTCGAGCAGATCGTCGATATGGCCGAACAGGACCCGATGGCGGCCATCCATGAAATTCAGCAGATCCGCAAGGCCGCGGAGGCCGAGGCGGGGCTGTGACCGACTGGACCTGGGAGTACAACCCGAGTGAGGAGTACGTCGCCGACGGACTTGCGCCGGGTGTCATAGCAGAGGTCGAGCGACTGGCGACCGAACTCGCCGCGCTTGGAGTCGACGCGGCAAAGGTGGGTCGGCCCTTCGACCGAGAAGGCGGACTCCGAGAATTCGACATTCTCGGCGGACGCGGCTTCATCAGCTTCCTCTCAGTACCACGCCATCACTGCATCTATATCTGCAAGTCACCTGGTACGGATGACTTTGCTCTCGTTCCAGCGCCGTTGTTGAGGCCGCCGAGGATCCAGGTGGGCTCGATGCCTCGGGTGTGCAGTTCATGCGCCTGCACTCGCCGAGAATGCCATCAGCCCGAATCAGAACGGGTACACCGAGTCCCGACGGCGCCAAACCTGGTCATGGACCTTGAGGACGCCGACTGCCGGGCACGATTCATCAGAGACAGAGACGGGAAGTTCCCCGCCCTGTTCGACGCCGCCTGAGAGAGTTCGAGGAGTTCTACAACTCCCACCGACCGCACCAGGGCATCGCGAACGCCCGACCGCTACACCCACTGCCCACACCAATCGACGATCCCGACAAGCTAAGCCACCTCGACATACGACGCCACAATACAGACATGCCTCGTGACCTGCACGGATGAGGTATTCGGCAAGCGCAGAGTCCTTCTACAACGAACACCGCCCGCACAGGGCACTCGAGCAAGCCGCCCCATGCCGCCCGCTACCCGCACCCATCGCCAATCAAGCCCAGCTCGCCCACACGGAAATCGACCGACGAGACCGACTCGGCGGAGCGTTCCACGAGTACCAGCACGCAGCCTGAGCTGTGTGGATGATTTATCGGCACCCGCAGTACGCCGCCGGCGTACCGGGGGTCGCCGGTGCTGAAGTCCACGGTCGCGGTGACGCCGTGGTCGTCGGCGAGTTTGGCCAGGCCAGGTCGATGCCGGGTCGGAAGCGGATGGCGACCCTCCCTCAGTCTCCCGAACTGGGTGGCGCGGGCGGCTTGCTCGGCCTCCGTGGCCTCGGCCAAGGCCTTCGCACGGGAGATGGCGTTCTTGGCTCGGATCTCGTCCCGCTTCTTCTCCTGGGCCGCTCGTAGCGCAGCCATGCGGGTCTCGTCCTCGCGCTGTCGGCGTTCTTCCTCGACGAGGTGGGTGTCCTTCGGCGGTGATGTACTGCGGCGCGGTCCACACCGTGGCGAGCGACCGCTGCGGGTATTGCGTCGGGGTCCGCGGGCTGTGCAGGACGATCCTGCTGGCGAACGCCCAGGTGAGGAACTGGGTCAGGGAGGCGGGCACTGCCTTCCAGCTGCGGCTCGCGAACTTCATCAGCCCTTCGGCGACGGCCAGGCCGCGACCAGCTTCTCCGACACGTCCGCGAACAGTCAGAAACTCCACCGGCACGAGGCGGACCGTAGCCAGCGCCAACAGCCGTCCGGCGACCTTTCCGAGAACCCCAGCGGCAGCCGCATCTCCTGTGCTAGCCGATCATGGTCAATCTCAGCGGCACTTTCTGTACCGCAACTACTCACACCCGCACACGATCTTGATCGTACCCCTGGTCTTGGCGCTTGTTTCGGCGGTGGTCTTGTTGCCGGGCTTCTTGTCTGCTCGGCGGAGTTGATCATGTGCAGCTCGCGGTTGCCGCATCGGGCGTCCTCGTCAGCGGCGGTGCCGCGCATCGGCGTGCGGACCCGGGTCAGGGCAGCGTGCGCCCCCTTGTCGGTCCGGCCTTCCGGCTGCACGATGTCGCCACGTTACTGGACTACCGTTCGATCTCGGACGGTACGCCCGTCTACCTCGACGAGGAGACGCTGCTCCCTCCAGTGTTGCCTGAGTGAGCCGCGCGGAGGCGCCTTTGGGCGCAGCCCGGCCTTCACCCTCGCAAGTTGCCACGCCGGTAGAGATTATCGTCTTACTCCTCGTCGTAGCGGGGCCCAGTGGCTACGCGGATCCGCCGCCTGGGACGTCCTGACCCCGGAAGGCCAGCGAAAGCCTGGGCGATGGGCAGCCACTGCCGCGCCGTTTCTCCGGCGAGGGTCAGTGCCAGGTCGTCGCGGTGGCGGCGCTGGGTGACGAGCAGGCAGAAGTCCAGGGCGGGTCCGCTGACGCGATCTGCAGCATCCTGGGGACCCCAGGCCCACAACTCGTCGGCCGGACTTGTCAGTTCCACTCGTATGGGTGCCTGTGGAACGGGCAGGTCGTGCAGGGTGAATGCGAAGGCCATGGTACGGACGCCCAGGTGGGCGATGTGGCGCAGCCGTGCGGTCGGCTCGCGGTGCACTCCGAGCGCGTCGGCCACGTCCTGGCCGTGGGCCCAGGTCTCCATGAGCCGGGCGGTGGCCATCGAAGGAACCTTCATGGGCGGACCGAACCAGGGCACCCGGGCGTCGGCGGGGGCGGTGGCCAGGGCGTGGTGCAGGGCTCGGCGCCCAGTGCGCCAGCGGTGCAGCAACGCCTCCGGAGCCAGCCGGGCGCCCTCGGCCGCGCCCTCATCGACCATCCTCCCTCCCCGGGCCGCTTCCCCGCGAGCCTGCTCAACGAACCGATCAGGCTCGGTCACGGCTCGCTGTGTCCAGATGTCGGTCCATGCAAGATGAGCGATCTGGTGGGCGATCGTCCACCCGTCGGCAGGTGTGGCCGTGGCCCACCACGTCGCATCCAGGGGCGCCACGAGCGCGTCCAGTTCCTTGCCCTCGGCGCGTAGATCGTCCAGTAGGTCGCCGTAGTCGCTCATCCTTTGTCTTCTTCCTATCGTCCTCGCCGATGCTCCAACACTCCGATCACCTACACCCCTGCAGGCTGAGAAACAGCAACTCTCCCTGTTGGCTGCCGGGCTGGCCGGCACCGGTTCGCAGGTCGAGATAGCCGGGACCGCCGTGATCTTGGGAGATCTGTTTCCGCCGCCCGCACCGCGCGCGGCTGTTCCGCCACCGGCAGCGGATGCCGACCCGGTAGGAGATCAGCTCTTAAATAGTCAGCGCCCGGCAGGTCGAACTGGCGCCCGAGTGCATCGACGCTGGGCCCGCCGAGCATCAACCCTCGTCGGAATTCGCAAGCGCCTGTAGTGTGCGCGCCGGCTCGGCCGCGCTGATGCCGGTGGTCCCTGCGGCATTCGCGTCCACTGTCACCTGTATGCGGTGCTGCGCGAGTCCTCGTTCCGGCCCACCATCGGTGGGAGTTGCAATCGACGGCGCCCCGCCCCTCTGCAGGCATGCTTGCTTATGGGGTCGGCCGGTCCATCTCCCGTAGTTCGTTCTCGACCGCGAGCGCAGCCTGCCGCAGGTGCTGGTCGGCCGCCACGATGTCGTCCAGGGCGAGCGTGGTGTTCAGCGTGTCGCGGATCTTGAGTACTTCGGTGTTCATCTCGTTCAACGCGGCCAAGCCCGTCTCGGTGACCTTGAGGGAGAGTGCCCGTTCGCTCTCGGGGTGTGCGCTGCGGGCCACGAAGTCTCGGTTCTCCAACTCGGCGACGATGCGGGTCATGGTCTGTGGCCGTACGTAGCAGCGGCGTGCCAGCTGGGCGAGGGTGAGGTTGGGCCGGTTCGCCAGGATTCGGAGCGCGGTGTAGCTGGACAGCGTCATTTTCCACGGCCGCAACCGGGCGTTCCCGATCCTCGTGGCCGCTCGCTCAAGCCGGACCGCTGCATCGATCAGTGAGGAAGCCTCGTCCATCGCGGCAACCGGCTGTACCGGCGAGCGGCCGTCGTCGAACGGATCGATGTAAGGCAAGTGATCTGTCACTCCTGCAGCGTACTGGCGTTCACAGTGCACCAAGTCATCAGGATGCTTGCTTTTCTTTTCAGCATGCTTCTACTGTATCAGCATGCTTACATTCCCCTCGCGGTCGGCTCCTGACTCCGCACGATTCCGGTCCGTCCTCGGGCACTTTCCCAGCGGCATCACCGCGATCACCTCGCTCGGTGCGGAGGGCGAGCCTGTGGGCATGGCCGTCTCGTCGTTCACCTCGGTCTCTCTCGACCCGCCACTCGTTGCGTTCCTGCCCGGCAAGACGTCGTCGACGTTCCCGGTCATCGCCGAACGCGGCACCTTCTGCGTGAACGTCCTCGCCGTCGGCCAGGAGCAGATCTGCCGTGCGCTGTCCGTGTCGGGTGGCGACAAGTTCGCCAACGTGGCCTGGCAGCCGGGGCCGCACGGAGATCCGGTCATCTACGACGCGGTGGCCTGGATCGGCTGCACGATCGAAGCCGTGCACGATGCCGGTGACCACCACATCGTTGTTGGCCGCGTCGACGATCTCGCAGCGGATCCCGCGGCGTCCCCGCTGCTGTTCTTCCGAAGCCACTACGGGCAGCTCGCGTCGGCCTGATCCGAAACGCATCCCGGCAACCTCAACGGAGAGGCATGTCATGGCCACCGCCACAGAGATCCCATCCCGGACGCTCAGACGCACGACGATCGCGGCCGCCATCGGCAACACGGTGGAGACCTACGACTACGCGGTCTACGGCTTCCTCGCCACCGTGCTGGGCAAGGTCTTCTTTCCAGCCTCGAGTGCCGGCACCGCACTGCTGTCCTCATTCGCAGTGTTCGGCTCGGCCTTCCTCGCCCGCCCAGCGGGCGCGCTGGTCTTCGGGCCCCTCGCCGACCGGCTGGGCCGTCGGGCCGCGCTCGTGGCGTCGCTGCTGCTGATGGCGGGAGCCAGCACGCTGATCGGCTTCCTGCCGCCGACGGACAGCATCGGCATCGCCGCGCCGATCGTCCTCGTGCTTTTGCGGTTCACCCAGGGGCTGGCCGGCGGTGTCGAGTACACGACAGCCATCATCTACGTGGCCGAGTTCGCCCCCCCCCCCCCCCCCCCCCCCCCCCCTCGCGTGCAGGTCGGCAGTCTTGCCGGATTCCTCATCGGCGCCGTGGTGGTTCTGTCGCTCAACGCCGCGCTGACCCCGCAACAGATGCTCGTCTGGGGTTGGCGGATACCGTTCCTGCTCGCGCTTCCCATCGGTGCGATTGGACTGTACCTGCGTAGCCGTTTGGGCGAGACCCCCGAGTTCCTCGCGGCGCGCAACGACGCGTCCGAAAGGGACACCAAGGTCGCCGACCAGTGGTCACGGGTGCTCCTCCTCGTGGGGGTGTCTATCCTGCACATCCTCGGCATTTACATGGTCTACACCTACGTCCAGAGTTATCTCATTCAACTGCGCCTGTCCCCCTTCATCGCCACCGTGGTGATCGGCTTCGCGTTGCTGGTCGGTCTCTTCCTGGTGGTCGCCGGTGGCCGCGCCTCCGACCGGAAGGGCCGCCCCAAGGTGCTTCTGGCGACCTCGATCGCCGTGCTCGTGCTGACGTATCCGTTGTTCGCCGTGCTGTCGACCGCGCCACCGCTGTGGCTGATGATCTGCTGTGTGGTGCTGCTGTCGGCGGGCCCGGCGTTCTACTCGGGCATCGCGCCGATCACCTTCGTGCAGCTCGTGCCGGTGCGGGTGCGCGGCAGCGTCATCGGGGTGTCGTACAACGTCGTTGCGGCGCTGGTGGGCGGTTCGTCGGTCTTTGTCAGCCAGGCACTGGTGGACGTCACCGGCGACACCCGTGCACCCGCCTTCCTGCTGATGGCCGCGGCCGCGGTCAGCGCGGTCGCCGCGCTCGTCCTCGCCCGCCGACCCGCTCGGCATCCCGAGCCATCCCCCTCGATCGCGCCGATGTCGGCGGAGGCCGGTTCATGAACCACAAGCATGCCCCCATGACCACACTGACTCTGTCCGACGCCCGCACGGTAGTCACGGCAGCGATGACCCGGGCCGGGCACACCACCACAGAGGCCGAGATCATCGCCGACCACCTGCTCGACTGCGAACTGCGCGGCCTGTCCTTCGGCGGGCTCGCCCGCGCTCTGTCGGTGGTGGAGCGCATCCGTGCGACACCCGCACCTCCGGGCCCCATCCGGATCGTCGCCGAGACAGCAGTGTCCGCGACCCTTGACGGAGGCGACCAGGTGGGCTACCTCGTCGGCATGCGCGCGCTGGAACTGGCCGTGGACAAGGCCCGCGCGCACGGGCTCGCGGTCGTCGGCGCACGCAACACCTGGTACACCGGCATGTTCTCCTACTACCTGGAGAAGGCGGCGGAATCCGGGTTCGCCGGGATGATCGCGGGCAGCGGGCCCGCGGTAGTGGCACCGCACGGGGGCACCGAAGGCCGATTCGGCACGAACCCGATCGCGTTCGGCTTCCCGTCCACGCCGACACCGGTGATCTGGGACATCGGAACGGCCGCCGTCATGTACGGCGAGGTAATGCTGAAGGCCCGGCTCGGCGCGGACCTGGCGCCTGGCCAGGCTTACGACGCCACCGGCGCCCCGACGCTTGATCCGGTGGCCGCGCTGAACGGCGCGTTCGGCGTGTGGGGCGGACACAAGGGTTCCGGGCTCGCCATGGTCGTCCAGTTGCTCGGCATGATGACTGGTGCGGCCGCTGACCCTTCGGGTATCTCGGACGTCGGTCTCTTCGTGGTGCTGGTCGACCCGGCCGTGCTGACCGACGCGGCGGACTACCGCCGGCGGGTCGGGGCCTTCGCCGACTCTATCCGGGCGACCCGTCCCGTCGAGGGCGGCGGCGCCGTCCGGGTGCCGTTCGACCGCTCTGTCGCCCGCCGGGATGAAACGCTTCGGCGCGGCACGATCGACGTGCCAGAGGCGGTTGCCGCGGCCGTGCGTCGGGAGGCCGGACTCGTCGAGAGCGGGGAGGGAACGGCCCGTGGCTGAGCCGCTCGACCCCGACGGCTTCGCGATCGAGCCATCCGCGTCGGGCCGGCTCCTGTGCGGCGGCTGCGCTCCGGACGAGGCCTGCCGGCTGGGCGTCGAGATCGCCGGCACACAGGACGGCGCCCTGCGGTGCGATGTCACCTGCGCGCGGCAGTGGCACGGCGGGCCAGGAGTGGCGCACGGCGGCTGGATCGCCGCGGTGTTCGACGACGTGCTCAGCATGGTCGTCCTGCGCACCGAGCCACGGCTGGTCACCAAATCCCTGGCAATCGAGTACCTCCGCCCCGTCCCCGTCGAGCGGCCGCTCACGGTCCTGGCCCGGATCGGCACCCACGCCGAGGGCCGGTGGGAGGTCTCCGCCCAGATGACACTCGCCACCGCCGGGCCGCCTCTTGCCACAGCCCGCGCGGAACTGCGGACGCGCCGCCGGGACCACTACGCCCGGCACCGGGACTGGCTCGCCCGGCAACCGGTGCCCCACTGCAATGGATTCGACACAGAAAGCTAAGGACGACACCATGGTCGACTTCTTCACGGGGCTGCAGCCCCTTCAGGTCGGCGAGACCGACCCCGACCGGATGATCGCCAGGATCCAGGAACTGGACCGCTCCAAGGTGATCGACCGCGTGCTCGTCGGGTACTCCTCCACGTGGCCGCACAACCACGCGACAGCGCCGTTCGCACTCGCGCTGTCCGAGAAGTTCTCCCCCATCGTCGCCCACCGCCCCGGTGTGATGCCGCCGGTGGCCGCCGCCCGCTACTTCGCCACCCTCGACGTACTCGCCCACGGCAGGCTCGCCATCAACGTGGTCGTCGGCGGCTCCGACAAGGACCTGCATCGTGAGTCGGACCACCTGCCCAAGAGCGAACGCTACCGCCGGGCGGTTGAGTACCTCGACGTCGTCCGCCGTACCTGGACCGAGACCACACCCTTCGACCACCACGGCGAGTACTACACAGCCGACGCAGTGAAGATCCAGACGAAACCCGTCCAGGGCCAGGTCCCGATCTTCATGGGCGGCGAGAGCGCCGACGCCGTGGACTTCGGCGCCCGGCACGCCGACCTCTACATGCTCTGGGGCGAACCATTCGCCGGGACCAAGGAACGCATCGACCGGGTCACCGCCGCCGCCGAAGGCTACGGCCGCCAGATGCGGTTCTCCCTGAGCCTGCGCCTGTTCATCGGCGACACCGACAACGACGCCTGGGCCCAGGCCCGCGCCGCGGAACGGCAGATCGCCGAGGCCGCCGGGACCACGACCTACCTGCGCTCGTCGTCGACCGACACCTCCGTCGGGCGGCAACGCGCACTCGCGCTCACCTCCGACGAGCTGCACGACGACTGCTTCTGGACCGGGCTGACCAAACTCCTGGGTGGATTCGCCAATTCCCAAGCGCTCGTCGGCACCGAGGAGCGCATCCTGGACACCCTCGGCAGGTACCGGGACCTCGGGGTCGGCGGGTTCCTCGTGACGACCGGCGCCGAAGCCGCGTGGGACCCGGCGCTGGAAGGCTTCCTGGCCCGGGCGAAGAAGGAGCTGGGCACATGACCGGAACCATCGCGGAGGGCACTGGCGCCCCAGACTTCGACGACCTCGCCGACGGGACGGTCGGCGGACTGATCGCCGCTCGAGCCGCGGCGCACCCGGACAAGCTCGCACTCGTCTTCGAAGACACCGAATTGACCTATGGCGGGCTCGACTCGGCGGTGACCGACGTGGCGCGTGGCCTGGTCGCGGTGGGCGGCATCCCGGGCAGCTCGGTTGGGATCTTCCTGCCCAACCGACCCGAATATCTGCTCGCCTGGCTCGGCGCGGCCCGCGCCGGCCTCGTCGAGGTTCCGGTCAACACCGCCTACAAGGGCTCGTTTCTCGACCACGCGCTCCGCAGCACCGACGTGCGCATCCTGGTCACCGAGGCGGCCCTGCTGGAACTCGTCGCCGAGCTGCCGGAACCACCGGAAACCCTGAATACCGTGGTCCTGCTCGACGACGCCGTGCCGCCGCGTCGCATCCCGCCCGGGGTCGAGGTGCGGACCTGGAGCGAGCTGCTCGCCGCCGGAGACCCGGTAAGGGAGCTCCCCCGTGTCACGCCGGACGACCCGGCCGCGATCATGCTCACCTCCGGCACCACCGGGCGCAGCAAGGGCGTCGTGTTCCCGCACCTGATGCCCCTGATCGGCGCCCGCGAGTGCGCGGCGCAGATGGGCACGATGCCCGACGAGCGGCTCTACACGTGCCTGCCGCTGTTCCACGGCGCCGCGCAGATCAACATCTCGCTGCACTGTTTCTACGCCGAGGCCGCCCTGGTGCTCGGCCGCCGGTTCAGTGCCAGCAGGTTCTGGGACGAGGTCCGGGCGCACCGGGTCACCCAGTTCAACGCCCTCGGCTCCATCCTGCCGATGCTCCTAGCGCAGCCACCGTCGGACCGCGACCGCGACCACCGCGTCACGAAGCTGTTCGCCGCCCCTGCCCCGCCGCAGGTACTGCATCCCTTCGAGGAGCGCTTCGGCGTGCACATCGTCGAGGGCTACGGGCTCACCGAGATCAAAAACGTCCTCTACAACCCGCTCGACACCCGGAAGGTCGGCTCGATCGGCCTGCCGACCGAATCGTCCATCGTCGAGATCCACGACGAGTCCGGCCAGCGCGCCGCCCCTGGCCAGACCGGGGAGATCGTCTACCGGCCACGACTGCCGCACATCATGTTCTCGGGCTACCACCGGGACCCGGCCGCGACGCTCGCGACCATGCAAGACCTGTGGTGGCACACCGGGGACCTCGGTTACACCGATGAAGACGGCTACTTCTACTTCATCGACCGCAAGAAGGACGCCCTGCGCCGCCGCGGCGAGAACATCTCCTCGCACGAAGTGGAGTCGGTCTTGCTCGCCTATCCCGGCGTGGTGGCGGCCGCCGCGGTCGGCACACCCTCTGATCTGGGTGAGGACGAGGTGCTCGCCGTGCTGCAAGTGGAATCCGGGCGGCAGGTGGACTTCGAGAAGCTTTTCGCACACTGCGACCAGTCCCTGCCGCACTTCATGGTCCCTCGCTACTACCAGATCCTCGACGAACTACCCGTCACCCCGACCGGCAAGGTGCGCAAGAACGACCTGCGCGGCCAGGGCTCGGCCGGCGCCTGGGACTCGCTCGCCGCCGGGCTCAAGCCGAACCGACACTCCTGAGGAACGAACCATGCCCCAGCCTGACAGAGTGCGCATCCGTGAGATCGCACCACGCCTGACCTTTCAGGACCACCCAGTCCCCACCGAAGTGAAGATCGAGCTCGTGCGACGGCTGCTCGACGCCGGCGTCCGGGCGTTCGAGCTGTCCTCGTTCGTCCGACCCGACTTGGTGCCGGGCCTTGCCGACGCCGCAGAGGTGTTCGCCCGGATCCCGCGAGTTCCCGGCCTCAGACTGGGGTGCTGCGTCGGCAACACCCGCGGGCTCGCCCGCGCGGTTGACGCGGGCGCCGACACCGCGTCCTTCCTGCTGTCGACCGACGAGGAATTCGCCTACGCCAACATCGGCCGGTCCACCACGGAGTCCCTCGCCGAACTCGAGCGCATGGCCGCATTCGCCGCGGACCACGACATCGTGCTCGACACTTACCTCATCTTCGCCTGGGGCGGGCCCACCGGCTCCGCCCGCGGCGGCGAGGACCTCGAACCGCTGGCCCGCCGACTTCTCGAACTCGGGGTGGACCACTGGATCCTCGCCGACTCCTCCGGCTACGCGGCACCGCCCCAGATCCGCGAACTCGTCACCGCCGCACTCGCGCACGTGCCCGCCGACCACCTCACCATGCAGATCCACGACGGGCGCGGCATGGGCCTCGCGGCCCTGCTCCCCCTTCTCGAGCTCGGCGTCTGCAACATCGACACCTCGCTCGCGGGAAGTGGCGGCCATCCCGCGATGCCCGGCACGCAGGGCGGCGGCGTGTGCACCGAAGACGCCGTCCAGCTACTCGAGCTGGCCGGTGTGCCCACCGGCATCGACCTGACCCGGCTCATCGACACCGCGAACTGGCTGGCCGAGGAAGTCGGCGCGCCCAGCAAAGGATTCGTCCGGCACACCGGTCCGGTACCAGCTGCAGGTGATTCCGCCCGGCCAGTCGCCTTCACCTGGTGAACCCACTTAACCGAAAGGCCAATATGAGCTTCTTCCTCGTGCACTACAGCCACCCCGACGGGCAGGGCTGGTCCCAGCACCTCGAACCCCACCTCGACTGGATCCTGGACCGAGTCGAAGACGGCTCGCTCGTCGCCTCCGGGCCGACCGTCGGCACCAATCTCCGCTCGGCCATGCTGCTTGTCCAGGCAGCGAACCAAGACGCGGTTCGCGCGATCATCGACACCGACCCGTTCATCATCGAAGGGCAGGTTTCCGACCTGTGGATCACCGAGTGGGACCCGATCTTCGGTGTATTCCACGACCAGTCGAGCCAGGCCAGTGTGCCGATGGCGAAGATCGGCCGATAACCGCGGCCTCAGCTTGAACGCCGGGCCGATGGGCAAACGCTGCGGTGCTGGACCGTTCGCTCGGCCCGGTGATCGGCTTCTTGCTGCGGCACCTCGGGGCGGGTGCACACGTGCCCCCGCCCCGCCCGTCCGCTGGGAGAGCACGGGCACCGGGCGGCATGCGGCCCCGTGCCGACCCTGCCCCGCGCGACCACCGTCCGGCTCCACCCCGTCGACTTGAACCTGCGACCCCTTGACCCCCAGCGCTCGGCCACCCCACCGACCGGCTCCTGCACGCCGCGGTGTGGTCCATGCCGGGGATGGTGATGGACACGTTCCACAATCTGCGCGGCAACACCCGAACAGCGCACCGTTCCTACGAGCTGACCGGCAACTCGCACCAGCGGATCGTGCGCCTGACTTCCGAACTGCGCACCATCGCCCAGGGCGAGCAAGCTCCGGGGCTGCGTGCCGAGCTGGGCGCTCGGTGGGACATCGTGGAAAGCTCCTTCGCCGCGGGCATCGGCCGCAGCCTCATCGACGAGGGATTCTCGATGGACTGGGCGACACTGCAGCTCACGGACAAGCGCCGCCGCCGCTCGGTCACCAGGGTCACCGACGCACTGATCGGATTCCAGTACCACCGCTGCCTCATCTGCGCTCAACCCATCACGCCAGGTGCAGCACCGCTGTCGACCACGTCTTCCCCTGCTCCCTGCCTTGAATCTGCTCCAGGCCACGACGCCGTGATACGGCAGGGTGCGGGGCGGGGCTGTCATCAGACAGCGAGCCGTCCACCGTCGACGGGCAGGACGGCGCCGTGGATCATGCCTGCGCCGGGTGACGCGAGGAAAACGATCGCGCGAGCGACGTCCTGCGGCGTGCCGACCTGGTTGGCCGGTGCTTGCGCGGCCGTCGCCTCCAGCATGTCGTCATGGCCCGCCATGCCCTCCGTGCGGGTCGGACCGGGGCTGACGGCGTTGACCCGCACCCCGGCGGAACCGAACTCCGCCGCCCAGGACTTGGTGAGCATCTGCAACGCCGCCTTGCTGGAACCGTACAGAGAAAACCCGGGGATACCCCGGTTGGCCACGATCGTCGTGACGTTGACGATCGCGCCGTCACCGCGCTCGGCCATCCTCGGCGCCAGCGCGCCTACCAGCAACAGCGCGGCCCGGACGTTGACTGCCATGACGGTGTCGAACTCATCGGCCTTGACGTCCACGGTCGCCGCGTAGGAGAGCAGGCCGGCATTGTTGACCAGCACATCCACATGCCCACCGCCGAGGTCGAGTGCCTGATGGGCGAGGTAGAGCACGCTATCGGCATCGGCCAGGTCCGCAGCGACGAAGTGGGCACGACCGCCGTCCTGGGCGATCACGGCGACCGCTTCCTCCCCACGGGCCCTGTCCCGGCCGGTGATGACGACGCGGGCACCGCAGGCAGCGAACTGCCGCGCCGTCTCGCGACCGATACCGCTTGTCGAACCGGTGATCAGCACAGTCTGACCGGCGAAGTCCTGGCACATGAGGAATCCTTCCACGAGGTCGACGGGCAACGATGCGACGCGAGCGGCGTCCCGAAAACCCGCCGGAGCGCAAAAACGAGAGCGAGCCGGTGCAGCCACACCGCACACCCGCTCCGTGTCGCCGATACTGCGGCGCCCCCTCCCCATGTCCAAGCCCTGATCCGTATCGAGTTATACGAAACAGGCATACCTGCACGTCGCGGCTTCCCCCGTACCGAGCGGCGCTATGGTTCCGCGATACGCTCCTCCCGTGCCCAAACCGTCGGCGGACCTCGACCTGCGCCTGGTGCGGTACTTCACCGTGCTCGCGGAACACCGGCGGTTCGTCAGCGCCGCCGAGCAGCTGCACATCACACAGCCCTCACTGAGCCGACAGATCAGCAAGCTGGAGACGCAGGTCGGCGCCCAGCTGCTTGAACGAACCGCCCGGGGCAGCCGGCTCACCGAAGCGGGCGAAGCGTTCCTGCCCCGCGCCAAGGCGTTGCTCCGTTCGGCCGCTCACGCCACGGCCGCTGCCCGCACAGCGGCACAACCGCAGCGCATCACCATCGGCTACACCGCGGACCTGCTCATCACCGCCGCCGTACGCCACATGCGCCACCACCACCCGGACGCCGACATCCACACCTCGTACCTCAGCTGGGACAGCCCACGCGAGGCACTGCTTGATCACCGTGTCGACGCTGTGGTCACCCGGCTGCCACTGACCACCGACGGCCTGGCGGTCACCACCCTGTACGACGAGGCCCGCGTACTGGCGGTTGCCCTCGACCACCCCTTGGCCAGCAGGGAATCGGTCACACTCGACGACATCGCTGACGAGCCCCTGCCCCGGGTGCCCGACCCGGCATGGAACGCCTACTGGCGCATCGACCCCCGCCCCGACGGACGCCCCGCCCCCGGCGGTCCGCTGGCCCAAGTGGCCGAGGACAAACTGGAGTTCGTCGCTTCGGGACAGGCAGTGGCCATCATGCCGGCCACCGCCCGCCTACGACCCGACATCACCACGATCCCCCTGCGCGGCGTCGATCCCGGTCACGTCGTGCTGGCCACCCGCGCCGCCGACCCCAACCGGTTGCTCGCGGCGTTCCGGCGGTCGGCCCGCACCCACCTCACCGGCCCCGTAGCGCTCCAAAATGGCTTCACCGGGTTTGACCTGAGGCAACGCAACTGACCAGCAGGTATCCGGCATGATCAGTCCTCGTGCTGGTTCGGCCTGGTAGGCGGTCCATGACGGAGCGACTGGGAAGGTGCGCCGGGTGCGGGCGGCGGAGCCCGTCAACTCCGGTTCGGGCGGCATCGGCGCCGTTCCACCTCCGCCGCGTCACGGACGCGTGCCCCGTCAACGTGCCTCACATGCAGAAGCAGCCAGCGCACGCCACGCAGAACGGCTTCAGGATGCACGGGCACCCCGCAGATCGGGTTGTAGTCCGGGTCGTCGTCGCCTTCGTCCCTCGGCTCACCGAGTGGGGGTGGTACCGAACGTGGACTTAGCCGTCGGCCGTCAGGTCTTCGAACCGGGTGCCGCAGCCTATCCACCCCACCCACGTGGCAGCCCCGCGCCGCCGGTCACGACTGGCTTTCCGGACGGGGCGGGTGGATCGCCGACGGGCATGGGGTGGCCGGGGCAGTGGTCACGGGTCTGTGCCGGTTCCGGCTCGGTCAGCTCGCGAAGGACTGGGTGCCCAGGACACGGAGGAACTCCAGGCGTTCGGCCGTTTCGGTGCCGGGCTGCGGCCGGTAGAGGAAGAGGCGCTTGCTGGTGACCGGGCTGAGGACGATGTCGCACTGCAGATCCAGCCGGCCCGCCTGGGAGTGCAGGACGGATTTGCGGGTGGACCGGACGGGGGCGACCTCGCCGAGATCCCACAGCGCGGCGAACTCCTTGCTCCGGTTGCACAGTTCGTCGACGAGGGCCTGCCCGTACGGGTGGTGTCCGTGGCGGAAGACGGAGGCGCGCAGGTCAGCGACGATGGTGCGGCCGATCGCCTCGTGCTCCTCCTCGGCGTAGACGCCGCGAAGTGCGGGCCGCATGAACCAGAGCCAGGCGCCGTTGTCCTCGTGGCCGGGGCGGTCGACCAGCGGGCCGAGCAGAGTGATGGCCATCGGATTCTGGATGACGACCGTGCCCAGGCCGTCGACGATCTGGGCCGGAGTGTCCTTGAGGGAGTCGAGGATGTGCATCAGTCCGGGGTCGGCGTAGCCGTCGTGCGACAGCCCCTGGGGCGGCTGATACCCGGCGACCGTGTAGAGGTGATCGCGTTCGTCGGTCGACAGGCGCAGTGCCCTGGCGAGCGCGGCAAGCAGGGTTTCCGACGGATTGACGCCGCGGGCCTGCTCGAGCCGCTCGTAGTAGTCGGTGGACATGCTCGCGAGCATCGCCACCTCTTCGCGGCGCAGACCGGGCGTACGCCGACGATTGCCCGGCACCAGTCCGACGTCGGCCGGCCGCAGGGCCTCTCGGCGAGCCCGCAGGAAGCGGCCAAGTTCAGCACGGTCGGTCATCGCTGTGTTACTCCGGGATGCAGGTGGGACGAGACTGGTCAAAAGGCTCCGCCGCCGATCCGGACGGAACGGTTCGGCCCTCGGGTTCCTTCAGTGTCGGACGGCCACGGCGGGCCAGCCACGGTCTGTGAGTCCGATGACAGGCGCACCGTGGTTGTCACCGCACGTGCCCGCGACGCTCATGTCGAAACGCCTCCCACCGCCGCGCTTCCCGGACGCCCCGCCTCACGAGAGAGGCCTTTGCCCAAATGGACCAGTGGGTGAGGACGTCCATCGGGCCACAAGCCCTGGCAGGACGGCAGGGTGGAAACGGTGGTCATCTGGAACATCACCTGCGACCTCCGTCCCGACCGCGGTGAGAGGCCACGACCACTACAGGAAGGTTGTTCTCATGCGTGTTCTTGTCACCGGCGCATCCGGCTGGGTCGGCTCGGCCGTCGTACCAGAGCTCCTCGCAGCCGGTCACCATGTCACCGGGCTCGCCCGCTCGGAGGCGTCGGCAGCCGTTGTCGAGGCCGCCGGCGCAGCGAGCGTCCGCGGGACCGTCGAGGACCTCGACGTGCTGCGCGACGCCGCCGCCCACGCGCACGCCGTAGTCCACCTCGCGTTTCCGGTTGAGCGGTCCTTGAGCGGAGGAATGGCCGAGGCCGTCGCCTCCGACGTCACGACCATCCAGGCGCTCGGCGAGGGGCTCCCCGCCGGTGGGGCGATCGCTGTCGCGTCCGGCACTGTGGGACTGTCGCAGCACGGGGTGCCTGCCACTGAGCACGATCGTCCCTCGCCCGACGCGCTGGTTGCCGTGCGACAGCCCTCGGACGACGCCGCCCTCGCGCTCGCCGAGCGGGGGCTGCGGCCCACTGTCCTGCGTCTCGCGCCGACCAACCACGGCAAGGGAGACAACGGCTTCGTCCCGCACCTCATCGCGACCGCCCGCCGGGCCGGCTTCTCGGGCTATCCGGGCGACGGGTCGTCGCGCTGGCCCGCGGTACACGTCCGGGACACCGCCCGGCTCTTCCGGCTGGCGATCGAGGCCGCACCGACGGGATATCTGCACGCCGTGGCCGAGGAGGGTATCGCGGTCCGCGAGATCGCCGCTGCCATCGGGCGCCACCTCGGCCTCCCGACACGGTCGGTGCCGATGGGCCGGGTCGACGAGCACTTCGGCTTTCTCGGGATGTTCCTCACGCCGGACAGTCCCGTCTCCAGTGCCATCACCCGGGAGGTGACCGGCTGGGCTCCGGACGAGGCCGGTCTGCTCGAGGATCTCGACCAGGGGCACTACTTCGAACCGAGTCAGGCCACCGCCGGGTGACTCCGGTCGCAGTCCGGTGCCTGTGCTGCTCAGAGCGCTCCGGCTCGGAGCGGACCGGCGAAGTCCCGCACCTGCGATCCTGAGCGCTGTGATCGGAGGCCGACGCGTGCGCCGTCGTGCCCGGGCCCTGGGCACGGAGCGTTCACGGCGTCGGTTGAGGCCTCAGCCGGTCCGGTACGCCGGGTCGGCTGGGGCGCCCCGGCCTTGTGCGGTGGTCGGGGAATGGCAGTGGTCCGGGAACGGCGGTTGTCCGGGCGGTCGGCTTGGCATCGAAGCAGCCGCCAGCTCGAGCGCACGGCCCGTGAAACGGAGGCCGCGCGCCGGCCGGTTAAACCGGAACCAGTGCCACCTCCAATCACCGTCCCGCTGGTCCTGAACGCCGGAGACCGGTGGAACATGAAGCCGATACGTCGCTGGAGATCACACACGGTCACCGGCAAGCTGGGTTCCACGGAGAACTGGTGACATTTGAATACGAGAGCTCACCAGTAATCCGGCCCGGGATCGGAATCGCATCCGATACAAGCGCTGCCTTTTCGGGCGCACCTTGTTCGCCCCCTACGGGCCTCAGCGGTAATCGACTTGCGCCTCAAGCGGCTTGAGGTAGTGCAGTGGCCCCATGAACGACCATGAGCTGTACCCCATCGGAGACTCCGCGCGCCGCAGCGGCCTGAGCGTGAGCGCCGTCCGGTTCTACGCCGACACCGGGATCATCGAGCCCACGGGCCTGAACGAGGCCGGCCACCGGATGTACGACATCGACGCCATCGCCCGGCTGGAACTCGTCCGCACCCTGCGCGAGCTGGACACCGACCTGGGCGAGATCCGCCGCCTGCTCGAGGGTGGCACGACCCCGTCCGACCTGCTCACCACGCATCTGGAGATCGTCGAGCGTCAGGAGCGCACCCTGCGGGCCAGGCGAGCGGTGCTCAGGACCCTGATCAAACAGGGCGACACGACCGCTCAGGCCGATCTGGCGACGCGGTCCGCACCTACCTGCAAGACGCCTACTCCACACCGGAGACCCGGGTCCTGGCGACCGAACCGTTCCAGGACTTCATGTACGTGAGCGGGGCCCCGCTCATGGAGGAGCTCCTTGCCGCGTACCGTGCCGGAGAGTCCCCCCGGTCTCCCCGGGCCCAGCAGGCCGTCACACGCTTCATGGAAGCGGCCACCGCGCTGTCCGGCACACCGCTCACCCCCGAAGTCCGAAACCGGATGGCCGACGGATACCGGCAGGTGCCCGACATCCTGCGCCAGATCGCCGAAGAGGAAGCCACCTCCGAGAGCCCCGTCTACGACGACACCCACGGCCGGTACCTGTCCCTGGTGGCGCTGATCAACGGGACCGCGACCGAGGAGGACCACGACTCCCAGTGTCGTTTGGATCAGCGTGCGGACCAGAGGAAGATGCCTGCGATGTGGAGTCCGGCCAGGTAGATGGTGGCGGTCTTCTCGTAGCGGGTGGCGATGCCGCGCCACTGCTTCAGCCGGTTGGTTGGGTAGGCCGCGCGACGAGGTGCCTGCTAGTGCAGGCCCTTTTCCGCGCGGCCCCCCTCCGAACCCGCCGTACGAGTTTCCCCGTAACGGGCTCTCCAGTGATCTATTTCGTGACGCTGCTGGCTGGCCTTCCTGAGTGGATCGTGTCATGGCAGCCGGTGCAGACAACCAGAGTCTTGCGCCGTTTCTTCACCATGGCGTGACGCCATTCAGCCAGCGGCGCTCCCTTGTCGAGGTCAGCGAGTCTCCGAATGTGGTGCACTTGCACGTTTTCCGACGTCCCGCATAGCTCGCACTTCCCTTTCAAGAGCCGGGTAATCAGCTCTTTTCTGGGGTGAGGGTTGGCCACTTGACGGTCCGTGAGGACCGCTGCCTTCTGTCGCGTCAGTGAGATTCCGCCGAATCGTGCGACCAGTGGCTTCCTTCCTGCGTTGCGGGGGACGCTGGCTTCGAAGCATGTGCGGGGCCCATATGGTGTCTCGATCTTGGCCTTGTAGCGGGCCGCCATCTTGGACACCGTCGAGCGATGCTTCGCTGCCAGCGTCTTGAGCAACGAGGTTTCCATGGCCCAACGCAGCCGATGCAATCGGCATACGTTACCAGCCAGGAGGTAGTACTGGACGATGCCCCGGTATTCGGCCCCGTAGACGTTGACGATGGTGTAGTCGTCGTCGTTGAGAAGTAGGGACCGGTGCGCGGGTTTTCCGCGGCTCAGGTATGGGGCTGCCTTCTCTCGGATCACCTTTGCTGGCACACGTAGAGCAATCGAACCGTTAGCCGTCCTGCGGCCTCGGGTCGCCTGCCTGTCGTTGTGTTGCACGGTGATCTCGTATCCGAGGAACGATGCCGCGCCCTTACGGGCATGGGTGATCAGTGTCTTTTCCGGCGATAGTTCCAACTTGAGGTCTTCACGGAGGAATACCGCGAGACGCCGTTTGATCTCCTCGGCCTCGGATTTCGGCCCGATGAACCCAAGAAGGGTGTCATCGGCGTATCGCACATAGCGCAGTCTCCGGAAGCCCGGATCGTTCGGATCCACGCTGGGGATACTGCGCTGCTGCTTGCGAAGCGACCGGACCTCGGTCCGGTCTCCGCGCCTGCGGGCTCGTGCGATCGCATTGACCACCTCCAGGTAGGCAGGGTTGCGTGCCCTGCTTCGCCCTCGGGTGTAGTGCGGAATCAAGACGTTCTCGACAAAGCTGTCCAGTCGGTGCAGGTAGATATTGGACAACAGCGGAGAGAGCACTCCGCCTTGAGGTGCCCCGCTGAGCGTGGCTCCCCAGGTCCAGTCCTCCATGTACCCGGCCTCAAGCATGTTGCGCACCAGCCGAAGAAACCGGCCATCGTGTATTCGTTCTGCCAACGTCTCGATGACGACTTGATGGTCGATCGAGCCGAAGCAGTCAGAGATATCGCCTTCGATGAACCAGGTCGTACCCGTCCAGGTATTGCCCACCTCCGTCAAGGCGGTGTGACAGCCCCGTTTGGGTCGGAACCCGTGGGAGCGGTCGGAGAACTGCGGCTCGAAGTACGCCTCCAGGAGGAGACGCATCACCTCGCCGACGAGCTTATCCGCCCAGGTTGGCAGTCCAAGCGGCCGGGTCTTCCCATTCTTCTTGGGAATGTTGACTCGCTTGACTGGGCTGAACCGGTAGCGTTCGTGACGCATCGCATCGATGATGCGACCGATTTTGCCCAGTGACATGCCGTCCACGGTTTCTTGCGTGACTCCCGACGTCATCGCTCCTTTGTTGGAGTAGATGCGGCCGTAAGCCACCAGGTACAGCTGCGGATTGAACATTTGCCGATACAGCTCACTGCACGGCAGACCACGTCTGCCGCGCTCACGAAGGATGCCTAACACCGTGTCGGCACTCTGCATTTCGCATACCTCCCGGTCTCGTTCGCATCCAGTCACCTGTGCCCCTTCGCCCTGCGAGCGGCTTTCCCGCTCTCCTCGGCAGGTCGTTACTCCTGCGACTACTACGGGCACTCCGTCGCCCTAGGGTTCACACCCCGTAGGCGATCCCACGTTCGTCCTCGTTGTACGTCATAGCGTGACGTAGGCGCCCCACTCATCTCCTTCAATGTCCTCACTGGACATCGCCCCATGTCGCGGAAGGTATGTCGGCCATGCATCAAAGCCGTCACAGGACATGGCATCGGTTTCAGTAGCCTTTCCGATGGATGCGAACTTTCATCGACTGGAGATTGGGGTTCAGGCAATCCAGCTTTCGCCTTATCACGCGGGCCCCTCAGCGCACCGTCCCTGGCAACTGAGCCCGGTCGCTGATTCTCTGGCATGCTCTGGTCCCCATCACCTTTCGGATCCAGGTGAGCCATCAGGCCCAGGAATATCCCTCCAATTCCTCCCGGCTGAGCCGGGGATACAACAAGGCGCCTCGTGGCGCACATGCACCGCTCGACGGTGTTGCGCTGCCGATACGCCTAGCGGTCGAAGGCCGGTGGTCTGCCGCCCCGCTGGCCGCGACGTAGCCGGTGGCCGCGCTGGTCCGCCGAGACGGGGATCACTGCCCTGATGCCGCGCTTGCGCAGGTGCTCGCGGATCGCGCGCGAGGAGTACGCCTTGTCGGCCAGGACCATGTCCGGCCTGATGCGGGGCCGTCCTCGTTGTCGGGGAACGCGCAGGCGGGACATCACCTCCGCGAAGGCGGGTGCGTCGCCGGCCTGGCCGGCGGTGAGGTGGAAGGCCAGGGGCCGGCAGCGGCCGTCGGCAGCGAGGTGGATCTTCGTGGTCAGTCCGCCGCGGGACCGGCCGATGGCGTGGTCGTCGGGTCCACCTGCCGGGTCCCCCTTTTTTTGCGGGCCCCGGCCGCGTGCTGGTGGGCACGCACGATCGTGGAGTCCACCGAGACGGCCCAGTTCAGGTCCTCGTCCGCGTCGGCCTGGGCCATCAGCGCGGTGAAGACCCGCTCCCAGGTGCCGTCGACGGCCCACATCCGCAGCCGGTTGTATACGCCCCGCCAGTTGCCGTACTTCTCCGGCAGGTGGACCCACTGCGTTCCGGTCTGGAACTTGAAGGCGATCGCGTCGATCACCTCACGGTGATCCCGCCACCGGCCGCCCCGCTTCGGCGTCCGGTCCGGGAGTAACGGCTCGATCCGCGCCCAATGCGCGTCAGTCAACGGCACACCCGGACCAACGACGAGCTGATCCAAACGAAACGGCCTAGCGACCACACACAGTGACCGAAGTGGCAGGAGCCACGGAGAATACCGATCACTCGATCAACGACTCCTGCCAGTCCCGAGGCCGAGATACACGGTATGACGTGCAGCGATGACTTTTCGAGCGGCACAGGGTTTGACAACCATGGTGCAGTCGGCAGCCACGGCCGGGCCGATCTTGCGGGCCGGCATGGCCAGCGGCGCGTTCCAAGGCGTGATCAACAGGCAGGGCCCGACCGGCTGACGGGTGACCAGTACTCGGGCGGTACCGTCCTCGCTGACCTTCCGGCTTCCGTCGATCCGGACGGCTTCCTCACCGAACCAGCGCAAGTAGTTCGCGCCGTACTCGACCTCCGCCCGGGACTCGGCCGGTGACTTGCCCATCTCCAGGGTGATCAGCAACGCGAACTCGTCAATGCGCTCGATCAGCAGATCGTGGGCACGCCGAAGAATCTCGCCCCGTCGGCGCGGGGGTACCGCAGCCCACTTCGCCTGTGCGGCACTTGCGGTGTCAAGGGCGACCAGCGCATCCGCCGGGGTCGCGTCCGACACCTCGCACAGTGTCCGCCCGGTGGCCGGATCCTCCACCGAGAAGCTACCCCCGCCGGACGCCGATCGCCATCGACCGCCGATGAACAAGCCCTTCTCGACACGTCCAACGGCATCGGGTTGAGGCAGAGATGTGACCATGAATTCCACGCTTCTTCCTGAGCGATCATGATGGGGATCATCAGCCGACGGATGCGGTTGGCGCCGCCGCTCCCGGACCAGTGGGAGCGGGCGGCACAAACCGCGGAAGCCGGGAAAAACCGAGTGGCGAGCAGGCTTCCCGGCTTGCTGGGAGCTGCTACTTGAGCGCGCCGATCATGGCCTCGGCCATGGGGGCGCTGGAGGCCGGGTTCTGGCCGGTGAAGAGGTTCCGGTCCTGCACGTTGTACGCCTGGTACGCCGGTCCCCCGGAGTGCTTCGCACCCTTCTGACGCAGAGTGCTGGCCAGCAGCCACGGAGCGCCTTCCGCAGTGCCGAAGCTCTCCTCCTCCTCGTCGGTGAAGGCCGTCATCTCCCGACCTGCGAACAGCCACTTGCCGTTCTCGTCCACGGCGGACAGAAGGCCGGCTGGGCCATGGCAGACGGCCCCGATGACCTTCCCGGCCGCGTCCGCCTCGGTGAGCAGGCGGCCGAGGTCACGGTCCTGGTAGAGGTCGACCACCGGACCGTGCCCGCCGGGGATGACCACAGCGACGTAGTCGTTGATGTCGATTTCGTCCAGCTTCAGCAGCGGACCGAACTCACTCAGGGCCCGCGCGGCGTGCTCCACATAGTGCGCACAGTCCGGGCCGGCGATCTCCGGGTCGGCACTGTGGGCGTCGAGCGGCTGCAGAACGCCGCCCGGGGAAGCGAAGTCGACCGCGAAGCCGGCCTGCACGAACTCCTCGTGGGGCGCGGCGAGCTCTTCGGCCCAGTACCCGGTCGGGTATTCCGAGCCGTCGGTGCGTTCCCAGATACTCGCGGCGGACATGACGATCAGAATCTTGCTCACGATTGTTCCTTCCTGTGACGGATTGGTGAATTCTCAGGCGTCGGCGAAGTCAGTGGCGTCGGCGGTCTGCGCGGTGGCCTCGAGGTTCGCGCGCAGGGCATCGACCTTCGCGGTGGCGTAGGCGTGGGCGTCCGAGCCGAGCAGCTGGCGCAGCGGGCCCTCGCCGCTGACAACCTGGCGGATGATCGCCTCCGCGCCCTTGACCGGGTTGCCCAGCTGGCTGCCCTGGAGCTTCAGGTGGTTCTCGGTCATCTCACGCAGACCTGGGTACGCATCCGTCGTCGAGGCGGGCAGCGCGAGCGAGTCGGTGGTGAGGAAATCGGTGCGGAAGTAGCCGGGCCCGACGATGGTGACCTGACGTCGAAGTCGGCCATCTCCTGGGCCAGCGCTTCGGTGAGACCCTCGAGCGCGAACTTGCCCGCGCAGTAGAGGCCCCAGCCCGGAACCGCGGTCAGCCCGAGAATCGACGACACGTTGACCACATGACCGCTCTTCTGCTCGCGAAGCACCGGCAGCGTGGCACGCAATACGTTCCACACCCCGACGACCTGGACGTCGAGCATGTCGCGAACCTCGCGGGCACTCGTCTCCTCCACGGCGGCCAGGTAGCCGTAGCCGGCGTTGTTGACGACCACGTCGAGGCCGCCGAATCGCTCCGTGGCCTGGCGGACAGCCTGCCGGACCTGCTCGTCATCACGCAGATCGACGGTCAGCGGCAGCAGCCGCGAAGTGTCGACGCGGTCACCGAGGGCTGCCAGCAGCCGCTCCGTGGAACGGGTCGTCGCGGCGACCTGGTCGCCACGCTGGAGCAGCTGCGTGACCAGCTCCAGGCCCAGGCCGCGGGAAGTACCGGTCACGAACCAGGTCGCGGGTCGATCCGTCGGGAAACTCATGGTCGTCCTTTGCTCACGATTTCGGTGATGCGCCTCCGGGCTGTTCCCGTGGTGGCGTGCTTCAAGAGTGACCCGCCGCAAACCCCTCTGGGGGCCTATCTCGCGCCCTGTGGAGGCGCGGTCTTCGGAACCTGGGACTCGCCGGTCCACCCAGGACCGCGCCGGCTCAGGGATACTCGAACCGTGAACAAAACCAACCAAGAACTCGCCGATTTCCTACGGCGAGCTCGCAGCCAGATCGACCCCGCCCGCGCCGGCCTGCCCCCCGACGGGCGCCTCCGCCGCGTACCCGGCCTCCGCCGCGAAGAAGTCGCCCGCCTCGCCGGCGTATCCACCGACTACTACGCCCGCCTCGAACAAGGCCGCCGCATCACTCCCTCCGCCGCCGTCGTCGAAGCCATCGGCCGCGCCCTCGGCCTCGACGCCGCCGGACGCGCCCACCTCAACGACCTCATCGGCCTGACCTCGACACCCACCCCCCGCCGAACCCACGACGTCCAACGCGTCCGCCCCGGCCTCTACCAGCTCCTCGACGCCCTCGACGGCGAACCCGCCCTCATCCTCGGCCGCCGCACCGACATCCTCGCCGCCAACCGCATGGCCAAAGCCCTCTTCACCGACTTCGACCAGCTCCCCGCCGCCCACCGCAACTACGCCCGCTGGATGTTCCTCGACGGCGACGCCCGAGCCCTCTTCCTCGACTGGCCCGACCAAGCCCGCGCCGCCGTCGAAAGCCTCCGGTTCGAAGTCGGCCGCAACCCCGACGACCGCGCCACCACCGACCTCGTCACCGAACTACGCGAACACAGCCGCGAATTCGACCAATGGTGGGAACAACACCGCGTCCACCAGCGCACCCACGGCTCCAAACGCCTCCGCCACAACCTCGTCGGAGACCTCACCGTCGAATACGAAACCCTCACCCTCCCCGGCGACCCCGAGACCACCCTGTTCATCTACACCACTGAACCGGAATCACCCTCACGACGAGCCATCGACATCCTCGCCAGCTGGACCGCAACCACCCCCACCCTCGAACCGAACCCCAACATCACCGAGCAGTAACGCCCATCCGAGTTCGCCGGCAACAGCAGCATCGCGGGGCGATATCGACCTGCGACAGGCCGCCGCATTGGCCCGTTCGTCGTTCGCCGACCAGCTGCTGATCATGCGCAGCGCCCTGTAACCGCCCCGGAATCACAAGGGGGTTGTTCACTCACACGGTCAAACCACCGTCTGCGGATCATTATCGATGCGGCAGGTGCCGACCGGCTACCACTGCGTCTGCGCGGCCCGCTGAATCGAGTCCGCCACATTGCTGCCGTCGGCACCATCCGGCAGAGAGATGTGTGCCGCACTCACCTCTCGCGCGGCGTCGTAGCCGATCTCGTCCATGGACGAGAGGTCGAGCAGCACCCGCACTGCCGGGTCGGTCGTGAAGTTCTCGTAGCAGTGGCCGCCGCTGCGCACCGCGACCCGTCGCCCGGCCCGCACCGCTTCGGCCACCGCACGCACCACCTGATCGGTCGAGCCGACCACGCGGATCTCGTCCGGCCGTCCCACCTGCCGGAAGTTGTTGCCACGCAACAGGCCGTCGTACCGCGGATCGCCCGGCCGGATCTTCACCGGCCCGAACGCCGCCGCCTCGGCGGCCGCCTGCACGGGTACTCCGGCTGTCAACGCGGCGCCTGCCGCGGCACCCGCACTGGCGAGCAGCACACGACGACTGATCTGGTTGCGCTCCGATCGACTCTGTGCTTGCCGAGAATGTCATCCGCCCTGGTCGGAGGGCTGTATCGGGACTGGCGGTCGTCGGCCTCGTCGCTCGAGTAGGCGCTCTCGCGTAGTCGGTGGTTCACGCGTCATGATGATCGATCGTGCTGCTGCGACTGGCTTACTTGGGCGTGTCGAACACGTTCGCGATGCTTCGTCTGCTGCCGATGACCGACCGGGACAAGGACGCGGAGATCCTCGCCCTACGCCACCAGATCACCGTGCTGGAACGCCAACTCGGCAAGGACAAGATCCGGTTCACGCCCAGCGATCGGGCGTACCTGGCGGCGCTGCTGCACCGGCTGCCACTGCACGTCCTGCGAAGATTACGGCTGCTCGTACGCCCCGATACTGTACTGCGTTGGCACCGCAGCCTCATCGCACGCCGCCATGCCACTTACTGTCGGCCCAAACGCCCGGGACGGCCGCGCACGGTGCGCTCGATCCGCATTCTGGTGCTGCGGCTGGCGACGGAGAACCCGAGCTGGGGGTACCGGCGCCTGCACGGCGAGTTGCTTGTGCTGGGGGTGAAGGTGGGTGCGTCCACCGTCTGGGAGATCTTGAAGGAGGCCGGCATCGACCCGGCGCCCGAGCGGAACTCCAGTACCTGGGCCAGCTTCCTTCGCGGCCAGGCTGATGCCCTGCTGGCCTGCGGCTTCATGGAAACAGTCACCCTGTCGGGGGTACGGATGTACGTGCTCGTGGTGATCGAACACGGCAGTCGCCGGATCCGGATCCTGGGCGCCACCGCGCATCCGACCGCATCCTGGGTAGCGCAAGCGGCGAAGAACCTCGTCATGGACCTCGAAGAACTCGGCTGCCGCGCACGGTTCATGATCCGGGACCGGGACGGGAAGTTCCCCGTCCTCTTCGATGCCGTCCTCAAGGACGCGGGGATCGAAGTCGTCCTCAGCGGCATCCAGACGCCCAGGATGAACTCGATTGCGGAAAGGTGGATACAGGCCTGTCGCCGCGAACTCCTGGACCGGACGTTGATCTGGAACCAGCGACACCTCCTCCACACCCTGCGCGAGTTCGAGCACTTCTACAACGGACACCGACCACACCAAGGCATCGCCAACGCCAGACCGCTACACCCCTTGCCTCCGCCGATCGACGACCCGGACACGTTAGCCCGCCTCGCCATACGTCGACACGATCGCCTCGGCGGCATCCTCCACGAATACCGACATGCAGCGTGACCTGCACGGATGAGATTTCCGGCATGGGCACCTCCTCGGTTGCGATCATGGTCAGGTCCGTGACCCACAGCCGGTTCGACACGTCCGCGGTGAAGTCGCGCTGTACCAGGTCAGGGGCCGGATCCGCGT
>NZ_JAIWIH010000069.1:0-21212 GCF_052851135.1 Streptomyces sp. BRA346
GACCCCGAACCCAATCGTGGGTTCGGGGTCATTCCGATGTCCTGCGACATCACACTGCGCGCTCGGCAGGATTCGAACCTGCAACCTCTTGATCCGTAGTCAAGTGCTCTATCCGTTAAGCTACGAGCGCTTGGCTTCCCGGCGGTTTTTCTTGCCGGTCGGCGTTGCGGGGACAACATTACATGACCTGCGCCGTCACGCGAAATCCGTTTCCCTCACCCACTCTGACCTGGGCAAATACCTGTTTTGAGGCTCGTGGGGACCGTCATGGCGACAGGGGAGGAGACCCGGGCGGCGCGGCGCGGGGTGGGTCGGTGGGGCGCCTCGACGGGGTGACGCTGCGGAGGGGGTTCGTCACTCGGAGGGCGGACACACAAGAGCCCCGGTCGCGATCGACCGGGGCTCTCGAGAAGCGGAGGCTGAGGGATTTGAACCCTCGATGGGCTTTAGGGCCCAAACCGCATTAGCAGTGCGGCGCCATAGACCAGACTAGGCGAAGCCTCCAGCACACCGTGCCGCGCGAGCGCGATGTGGTGTGTGCAGATGATGTCACAGCCCAGTGGGATGTCACCAATCGCGGCCTACGGTACTCGGCAGGCGGGCAGGACCGCAAAGCTCTTTGGGCGCGCAATGCCCGGATGGCGGCGCAACGCGCGCGGCGGAGGCGCGTTAGCAGGGGCAGGGGCAGCGCGCCCCGGTCCGATCACACCAGGAGTACTGACATGCCCCTGCTGCATCGCCTCGCCGTCACCACCGCCGCCGCTGTCGCCGCCACCGTGGCCGCGCTGAGCCCCGCGGGGGCCACGCCGCTGCCGCTGCCGATGTCGTACGACGGGGAGAGTTCCGACCGTCTCGTCGTCAGGGTGAGCGAGACGGGCCGGCACTTCGACTCCGTGCGGTACGTGCTGGCGTGCCACCCCACCGGCGGTACGCACCCCCGGGCCCGGGCCGCCTGCCGTCAGCTGGACGCGGAGACCGAGTGGGGCCGGGATCCGTTCGCGCCGGTGCCGCCCGGGGCGATGTGCACGGGTCAGTACGGCGGGGAGGCCACGGCGACCGTGCGGGGGCGCTGGGCGGGCCGTCCCGTCAATGCTCGCTTTACGCGAACGAACGGGTGTGAAATCGCCCGGTGGAACCGTTTCTCGATCGTTTTGCGTCTGCCTGGGAGCTGACCTGGGGATTGGGCCGGGAGTGTGCGGCGGAGGGGGCGGAGAGGTTTGTCCGGGCGTGCGCCGAGACATGCACGTCGTGCTGCGACCTCCCTCTCATCTACCGCCGCGCCCGCCCTTGGTGCCCGTAGACTCCCCTGAGACACTCCACGGACGGGCGGCACAATGACCGCGGGTGTCAGCAAGGTGCGGTAAGTCAGGGAGGAAGCGTCGTCGTGAGCAGCAGGCCATCCCGAGGCGCTGCTCGCCTCGCAGCGATACTCGACGCCCTTCCCGACGCGCTGCTGTTGGTCAACTGCAACGGCACGATCGTCAACGCCAACCACATCGCGCTGGAGTCCTTCGAGACGCCGGGCACCGCGCTCGTGGGTCGTGGTCTGCTCGATCTCCTCCCCTCCTTCGATCCCAATCGGATCCCCGGGTCGATGCGCAGGCCCGCGGAAGCGGAACGGACCAGCGGCACCAAGCCGACCCGGATGATCGCGCGGCGCACCGACGGGACCCAGTTCCCCGTTGAGGTGACCAGCGCGAACGTGGAGGACGGGCGGACTCCGTACGCCGATCAGTACAGCTATACGGGCGACGAGCTGCTGATGCTCATCGTCCGGGACCTGACCGGGACGCTCGACACCGAGGCCGAACTCGCCCGCCAGCAGCGCCAGACCGAGATGATTCTGCGCGCGGCGGCGGAGGGCGTGGTCGGCGTGGACACCGAGGGCAAGGTGGTCCTCGTCAACCCGGCCGCGGCGCAGATTCTCGGTTTCCGGGCCAGTGACCTGGGCGGTCAGGAACTTCACTCTCTTGTACACCACTCGCGCCCGGATGGTTCCCCCTTCCCGTACGAGGAGTCCCCGCTCGCCGACACCCTGCGCTCCGGCCGCAAGCACCGGGTGCGCGGCCAGGTGCTGTGGGCCAAGGACGGGAGCGCGGTACCGGTCGACCTGACGACCGCGCCCGTACGGGACGGCGAGCAACTCGTCGGCGCCGTCATGACCTTCACCGACCGGCGCGCCGAGGAAGCCCTCGCCTCGAAGCACGCCGAGGAGGTGGAGAGCCTCACGGCGCAGCACGGCAAGGAGCTGGAGGAGCTCCGCGACGAGCACGCCAAGGCGCTGGAGGAGCTCCAGGCGCAGCTCGACCGGGAGCGGCAGACGTACGCGGAGCGGCTGGACGCCCTCGCCGCCCGCAACGGCCAGCTGCTCGCGGTGCTGGACCAGTCGCTGCGCGGTCCGCTCCAGGAGCTGCGCAGCGAACTCGGCGTCCTGGCCGACGACCCCGCCGGGCAGCTGTGGCCCGAGGCCAACCAGATCCTGCACCACCTGGCCGCCGGGTACACCCGGATGACCACGCTCGTCGACAACGTCCTGAGCTATCAGCGGCTCGACGCGGACGGCGAGCAGCTGGCCCGGTGCGCGGTCTCGATGGACGAGGTCGTGGCGGCCGGTGTCGAGGGCGCGGTCGAGCTGATCGGCCCGGGGCGCGCGCAGTTCGCCGTGCACGCCCCGCCGATCGAGGCCGAAGTCGACCCGCAGCGGGTGGCCCAGGCGCTCGCCCATCTGATCGCGGACGTGGCCGGGGTCGACTCGACCGGCAAGACGGCCTCGGGCGGGGGCGGCGCGTCCGGGGACTCGACGATCGTGGTCGCGGCGGCGCAGCGCGGCAACGTCGTACGGTTCGAGGTCCGCGGGCCGTACGCGGGCGGCGACCCGGTGCACGAGCCGATCGTGCGCGGGATCGTGCGCCGGCACGGCGGTGTGCTCCAGACGCACGAGATGCCGGGCATGGGCGGGCACGCCTATGTCCTGGAGGTGCCGATCTCGGCGGCGGCCGCGGACCAGGAGCGCGCGAAGGCCGACGCCCAGGCGGCGTCCGGGAGCGCGGACGGTGCGCAGGGCGCGCAAGGCACCCAGGGCCAGGGCACCTCAATCGGCGGAACCGGCGCGTCCACGAGCACGTCCGGCGGCGGCGCGGGCGGCGATGCGAACGGCGCCCCCGGCTCCGGCGATCCACAGAGCGGCGGTCCGGCGGCGGACACGAGCGGCGCGCAGAACCGTTCCGCATCCCTCGCGCTCCCCGCGGAAGCCGGTGCCGATCCGCAGCAGCAGAACGGGCCGGGTGAGCAGGACCAGCCGCGGCCGACCGGGCGGCGCCGGGCGCGCCCGGCGCCCGAGGAGGCCCCGTCGGCGGTCGCGGGCGACGGTACGGACGGCCAGGGCGCCGGTGCCGGTACCGGTGCTGGTGCTGGTGCTGGTGCTGGTGCTGGTCAGCACGGTCCACAAGCTCCGCAGCCGGTCGGCCCCGCCGCGATGGGCGTCGTACCGCCGCAGGGCATGGCCGCTCAGCCGCAGCCCCCGGCGGCGGGCGGTCGGCGGCGCGGCTCCCCGGCCCAGGAGGCCGGGGGTCCTTATCCGGCCCGGGCCCAGCAGGGCGGCCAGAACGGAGGCCGTTCCCCGTTCGCCCTGCCTCCGGCGGCGGCCGACGCGAACGGCCCCGCCGGGAACGGTCCGGGCGCGGCCGGTCCTGGTGAGTCCGCCACGCCCGCGCTCCCCGCCGCCCGCACTCCGGAGCAGCAGCAGCCCGCCTGGGGCGACGCTCCCCAGGACTCCGCCGAGGGCGAGCAGGCGGGCCAGCCCACCGGGCGCCGCCGCGCCCGGCGCCCCCTGTCCGAGGCGCCGAACCGGTCGGTGCCGGAGCAGGGCCAGCCCCAGTCGCAGCCCCAACGCCAGGCGCAGCCCCAGCAGCAGACCGCGAGGGAACCCGGCGTGGCGCGGTCCCCGTTCGCGCTGCCCCCGGCGGCGGCCGACCGCGCTCAGCCCGGTGCGCTGCCGCCCGAGCTGGGCCCGGCAGGGCCCGCCGGGCTGGTCCCGGCACAGCCCGGCGGCCGCGACCCGCGCATCGGCGCCCCGCAGCCGCAGGCCCAGGCCCAGCCGCAGGGCGGTGGCCTGGCCGTACGGGGCGAGCCCGTGCCCCCGGGCGGCACCGCGCGGGGCGGAGGCTGGCCGTCCGGTCCCGGTCAGAGCCCGCAGCAGGCACCGGCCCAGCAGGGCCAGAACCGAGGGCCGAACCAGGGGCAGGGCGGGCCGCAGCCCCCGCGTCCGGGCACGGCCGGGCCGGGCGCCGGTACGGGTGAGTCCGCCATGCCGTCGCTCCCCGCCGCCCACGCCCCCGAACAGCAGCAGCCCGCCTGGGGCGAGACCCCGCAGGACTCGCTCGGCGGCCAGCAGGCGGCCCAGCCCACCGGGCGGCGCCGCGCCCGGCGTCCGCTCGCCGAGGAGCAGCCGGAGCCCGCGCCCGGGGCGCAGCCCCCTGCCCAACAGCAACAGCTGCCCGCGCAGCAGCTGCCTCCCGAGGCACCGCGCAACGCCCCGCCCCAGGGCGCGCCGCAGAACGCACGCCAGGCCCCCCAGGCTCCCCAAAACCCCCAGCAGGGCGCTCCGCAGGGCGCGGACACCACTCAGGGGCGCGCGTTCAGCGTGCGCACGCTGGGCCAAGGGGTGCCGTTCACGCAGCAGGTCAGCGAACACCAGCGCGCTCCCCAGCCGCAGCAGCCCCAGACGCCCTCCGGTGGTACGTCCACCGCGGGGTCCGGCAGGCGGCGCAAGCTGGCCGCCCGGCCCGACATGGCGAACCAGAACGCCTCGGCGGATCTGGAGCCCGCGGGCAGCCGCGCCCACCCCCAGGCCCCGGCGCAGGCTCCCGGCCAGGCCGGGCCCCCGCCCGGAGCGCAGCCGCGGACCCCGCCCGGCCCGGGGCCGCAGCCGCCGCGCCCGGCCTCGCCGCAGAGTTCGGGGCGCGCCTTCGCGATCGGCGCGCCGGACGAGGGCGCGGAGGGACCGGAGCCGCTGGACGGGCCCAACGGGGCCATCGAGATCGTCGACGACCGCACCCCGCCGCCCGACGACGAGCTGCCCCCGGAGCCGCTGGACAACCCGCGCCGCCTCCTGGTGTGGCCCGCGCCGGACATGTCCACGCAGCAGGCGCTGAGCGACCGCGGCTACCGCCCGGTGATCGTGAACTCCCGTGAGGAGGTGGACGCGCAGATCGCCGCGTATCCGGCGGCGCTGTTCGTCGACCCACTGACCGGGCCGATCACCCGGACGGCGCTCCAGTCGCTGCGGGCAGCGGCGGTCGCCGCCGAGGTGCCGGTGCTGGTGACGGCGGGGCTCGGCCAGGCGACGCGGGAGGCGGCGTACGGGGCCGACCCGGCCGTCCTGCTCAAGGCGCTCGCCCCGCGCGACAGCGAACAGCATCCGCCGCGCGTCCTGCTGATCGAGGAGCACGAGCCGATCGCGGCGGCGCTGACGGCGGCCCTGGAGCGGCGCGGCATGCAGGTCGCCCGGGCCGCGACGGACGCGGACGCGGTGGCGCTCGCGGGACGTATGCGGCCGAACCTGGTGGTGATGGACCTGATGCAGGTACGCCGCCGCCGGGCCGGGATCGTCGACTGGCTGCGCGGCAACGGGCTGCTCAACCGCACCCCGCTGGTCGTCTACACCTCCGCGGACATCGACCCGGCGAACCTGTCGCGGCTCAGTTCGGGCGAGACGGTGCTGTTCCTCGCGGAGCGCTCCACGAGCGCGGAGGTGCAGGCCCGGATCGTCGACCTGCTGGCGAAGATCGGCACCAACTGAAGGCGCCGTCAGCCGCTGGAAACCGGCTGACGGCGCGGGACGCACGCCCTCAGTCGAGCGTGGTCACCTCCAGCTCGCCATCCGCGTACCGCTTCCGGATGACCTTCTTGTCGAACTTCCCCACGCTCGTCTTCGGCACCTCCGGGATCAGCGCCCAGCGCTCCGGCAGCTGCCAGCGCGCGATGCGCTGGGCGAGGAACTCCCGCAGCCCCGCGTAGTCCACGGTGGCGCCCTCCTTCAGCACCACCGTGGCGAGCGGGCGCTCGTCCCACTTCTCGTCGGGCACCGCCACCACCGCGGCCTCGGCGACCTCCGGATGGCCCATCAGGTGGTTCTCCAGCTCGACCGACGAGATCCATTCACCGCCCGACTTGATGACGTCCTTCGCCCGGTCGGTCAGGGTCAGGTAGCCGTCCGGGGAGATGGTGCCGACGTCGCCGGTCTTCAGCCAGCCGTCCTGGGTGAACTTGTCCTCCGGCCGCATGGGCTCGCCCGCCGCCCCGCCGTAGTACGCGGCCGCGATCCACGGTCCGCGCACCTCCAGCTCGCCGACCGCCTGCCCGTCCGCGGGCACGACCGCGCCGTCGGGCGCGATCAGCCGGTACTCCACGGAGGCCGGGAACCGGCCCTGCGTCACCCGGTACGGCCACTCCTCCTCCGCCGTGAGCCCGGCGGGCGGATGGGCCATGGACCCGAGCGGCGACAGCTCCGTCATGCCCCACGCGTGCACGACCCGGATGCCGTGCCGCTCCTCGAACGCCTTCATCAGGGACGGCGGGCAGGCCGACCCGCCGATGTAGACATGGGTGAGGCTCGATACGTCCCGTGGCGTGGCGTCGAGTTCGGCGAGCAGTCCCTGCCAGATGGTAGGGACGGCGGCGGCGAGGGTGGGACGGGCGGCCTCGATCATGTCGGCGAGCGGCGCGGGCTGGAGGAAGCGGTCGGGCATCACCATCGAGGCGCCCACCATGAACGCGGCGTGCGGGGTGCCCCACGCGTTCGCGTGGAACATCGGCACGACCGGCAGCAGGGTGTCCTTCCCGGACATGCCGAAGGCCTCGGCGCTGTTGACCTGCATCGAGTGCAGATAGATGGAGCGATGGCTGTAGGCCACGCCCTTGGGGTCGCCGGTCGTGCCGGAGGTGTAGCACAGGGCCGCGGCCTGGCGCTCGTCGGTCACCGGCCAGGGGTAGCGCTCGGGGCGGCCCTCGATCAGTTCCTCGTAGTCGTGGACACTGGCCCGGCACCCGTCCAGCACGGAACGGTCGCCCGGCCCGGTGACGACGATGTGCTCCACGGAACCCAGCTCGGGCAGCAGCGGCGCGAGGAGCGGCAGCAGCGAACCGTTCACCACGATCACACGGTCGGCGGCGTGGTTGATGATCCAGGTCAGCTGGCCGGTGGGCATCCGGAGATTGAGGGTGTGCAGCACGGCGCCCATGGAGGGGACCGCGAGATAGGCCTCCAGATGCTCGCAGTTGTTCCACAGGAGCGTGCCGACGGCCTGCCCCTGCTGGACGCCCAGCTCGTCGCGCAGCGCGTTCGCCAGCCGGGTGGCGCGCAGGCCCACATCGTGGAAGCTACGGCGCTGCGGCTCGCCGCCACCGGTCCAGGTGACCACCTGAGCCGTGCCGTGGGCCAGCGCTCCGTGCTCGAGGATGCGGGTCACGGTGAGCGGTACGTCCTGCATCGTGCTGAGCACCGTGGCCTCCAGGGTTTTACGGTTACGCGCGGGTAGTCCGCCGATTGTGCAAGCGACCGGCCGGTATGTCACTACCCCGCTGGACCCCGGAGACCCCCTGTTCCCCGGAACACTTCGCCCCGGCGCCCTTTGCCGTCGGGACGCCCGCCGTCAGGCCGCGCGGCACAGCTCCGGGTCCTCGCGGAGCTTGCCGAGGGCGCGGGAGACGGCGCTCTTGACCGTGCCGATGGACACCCCGAGCAGCTCCGCCGTCTGGGCCTCGCTCAGGTCCTCGTAATACCTGAGGACGACCATGGCCCGCTGGCGGTCCGGCAGCCGCAGCACCGCGCGCCACATCATGTCGCGCAGGACCTGCTGCTCGGCGGGGTCGGGGGCGGGGACCGGGTCCGGCTCGGGCAGCTCCTCGCACGCGAACTCGTCGACCTTGCGCTTGCGCCACTGGGAGGTCCGGGTGTTGACCAGCGCCCGGCGCACATAGCCGTCCAGCGCCTTGTGGTCCTCGATCCGCTCCCACGCGATGTACGTCTTGGTCAGCGCGGTCTGGAGCAGATCCTCGGCGTCACAGGCGTTGGGCGTCAGTGAGCGGGCGGTGCGCAGCAGCATCGGCCCCCGGGCCCGTACGTACGAGGTGAACGACGGGAACGCGGCGGGGGAAGCCCCTGGGCACACGGTCGTGGTCATGCCCCAACGCTAGGAGTGAGCGGCTCACCGCGGATCGGCCACAAGTGCCGAAGCCGAATCAGCCTGAGGTTGTACGGGTAGGGCTGGCAACACCTCCTGCGGATGGAGAGGGTGGGACTTCCGTCAGGGTTGTGCCCTCGGGGTTGTGCCGTCGGGGATGTGCTGGAGAGAGTCCTCTCCGGCCGACGGTCCGCCGACGGCTCAGCTGATGATCGCGACCGGCGCGTCCACCTTGTTGCGGTCGATCTGGAGCGTCCGGCCGCCGTGCTTCTCCTTCACATTGCCCACGTACTGATGGATACGGCGGTGCGGATGCCAGGCCGTCTTGGCCAGGACCGGCTCACCGGCCAGCGCCGCCTTCCCGTTCCAACGCGCGAACCACATCACGGAGGGGAGATCACGGATCCCCGCCTTCCGGGACTTCTCCAGATGGCGCACCCCGGATTCGGCGCTGCTGTAGAAACCGGGGAAGAAGCCGTGCGACCGCACCTCGCGGTTCCAGCCGCGGATGAAGGAGAGCGTGGTGGCCGCGCAGCTCGCCTTCCCCTGGTCGTACGCCTCCATGTCCAGATAGAGCGCGCTGCGCTTCTTCATCGCCAGCGCCTTCGCGCGGGCCACCGCGTCCTTCCCCTCCTTGCGCCCCTGTGCCCAGGGCGTACTGCCGATGGCGACGTGCCTCTTGTTCTTGTTGCGGACGCACGGGGACTGGGACCCCACGAAGATGGGCAGCACATGCCACCCCATGCTCTTCACCCCGCGCATCCAGGAGACGCTGAGGTTGGGCTGGCTGAGGCAGGCCCGGCCGCGGCCCGCGTAGTAGACGCCGACGGCGCGGTACCGGGAGGCGTTCCACGCCCGCAGGGCGGCGAGCGTGGGGGCGTGGCAGGTGTCGAAGCCCCAGCCCTGGAAGACCTTGGCGCCCAGGGGACGGGGGTCGGGGAGGGCTTCCGCCGAGGCGGAGGCGGGGCCGCTGATCGAGGTGGCCAGCACCGCGATCAGACTGACAGCCCAGCCCATGAACATCCATCTGCTCTTCTTTCCTCGGTTCATATGAGGAGTGAATGTGGACACCGGACGGCCGGTGCCGCAGACACGCGCGTGGTTCAGCCGTCTGCGCCGAGGAGGAGCCCGGATGTCGGTACCCCGGTGCCCGCGGTGACCAGTGCCCGAGCCGCGTCCGGCACCTGGTTGACGGCGGTGCCGCGTATCTGGCGGACCGCCTCGGCTATCCCGTTCATCCCGTGCAGATAGGCCTCGCCGAGCTGACCGCCGTGGGTGTTGAGCGGCAGCGCGCCCTCGGCGACGCATCCGGCCGCCTCGCCCCGCCCGCAGAAGCCGAACTCCTCCAGTTGCATCAGTACGAACGGCGTGAAGTGGTCATAGAGAATGGCCACATCGATGTCGGCGGGGGTCAGCCCGCTGCCGCTCCACAACTGCCGCGCGACCACGCCCATCTCCGGCAGCCCGGAGAGATCGTCCCGGTAGAAGCTCGTCATCTGCTCCTGCGCCCGGCCCGAGCCCTGCGCCGCCGCCGTGATCACGACGGGTGGGCGCGGGAGATCGCGGGCCCGCTCGACGCTGGTGACCACGATCGCCTGGCCGCCGTCCGTCTCCTGACAGCAGTCGAGCAGTCGCAGCGGCTCCACGATCCAGCGGGAGGCGGCGTGATCGTCCAGGGTGATCGGCTTGCCGTGGAAATACGCGGCCGGGTTGGTGGCGGCATGGCTGCGGTCGACGACGGCCACCTGGCCGAAGGCCTCGGGCGTCAGACCGTAGGTGTGCAGATAGCGCTGCGCGGCCATGGCGACCCAGGAGGCGGGGGTGAGCAGGCCGAAGGGCAGCGACCAGCCGAGCGCCGCGCCCTCGGCCGACGGCTCGCGGTGCCGCACCCCGGATCCGAAGCGGCGCCCGGAGCGCTCGTTGAACGCGCGGTAGCAGACGACGACCTCCGCCACCCCGGTGGCGACGGCGAGCGCGGCCTGCTGCACGGTGGCGCAGGCGGCGCCCCCGCCGTAGTGCACCCGTGAGAAGAACGTCAGCTCGCCGATGCCGCATGCCTGGGCCACGGTGATCTCGGGGCTGGTGTCCATGGTGAAGGTGACCAGCCCGTCGACCTCGGCCGGGGCGATCCCCGCATCGCCCAGCGCCGCCCGGACGGCCTCGGCCGCGAGCGTCAGCTCGCTCCGGCCGGAGTCCTTGGAGAACTCGGTGGCGCCGATGCCCACGACGGCGGCCCGCTCTCCGAGCCGGTCCGGCCGGCGGGCGCTCATCGGACCGCTCCGGTCGGGGAGCCGGGGGACAGCTCCACGGTGACCGTGCCGGTCACATGGCGGCCTATGGCGTTCGTCCCGGTCACCGCGACCTCGGCCGTGCCGTCGGCGACCGAGGTGACTTCGCCGGTCAGCACCATCTCATCCCCGGGGTAGTTGGGGGCCCCGAGCCGGATGGCAACCTTCCTCAGGTGGACCCGCGGCCCGAAGTGGTCGGTGATGTACCGCCCGACCAGGCCGTTGGTGGTCAGGATGTTCATGAAGATGTCCGGGGAGCCCTTCTCCCTGGCCGCCTCGGCGTCGTGGTGCACATCCTGGTAGTCCCGTGAGGCGAGGGCGCCGGAGACGATGAGCGTCGGGGTGATCGGAATGCGCAGCGGGGGCAGCGCCTCGCCCGCACGGACCGTGATCGTCATGCGGCCGCCTCCTCCGTGAGCAGGGCGCCCAGCTCGGCCAGCAGCGCGGGGGCGGGGCCCAGGTAGGCGTCCACCTGCCGCCCCCACAGGAAGTGCCGGTGCACCGGGTGCTCCACGTCGGCGCCGATTCCGCCGTGCAGATGCTGACCCGCGTGGACGACCCGTCTGCCCGCCTCACAGGCCCACCACGCGGTGGTGAGCGCATGGGTGGCCGCGGGCAGATGCTGGTCATGGTGCCAGGCCGCCTCGTAGGCCGTCACCCGGATCGCCTCGGTGTCCATATGGGCATCCGCCGCGCGCAGCAGCACGCCCTGCTGGGCGGAGAGCGGGCGCCCGAACTGCTCGCGGACGGAGGTGTGGTGGACCACCCGCGCGACCGATCCCTGGCAGACGCCCGCCTGCAACCCGGCGAAGGCGGTACGGGCCCTGCCCAGCACATCGGCCCAGGTGCCGTCGTCGCCGAGCGGCTCGGCGGGTGCCTCATGGAGCGTGAGCCGCCCCGCGGCCCAGGGTGCGGTGGTCTCAACGGCTTCGGTCCGCACGGGGGATTCGGTCCGCACGGGCGCGCTGGAGGGATGCGCGGCAGGGGCGGGCGGGACTGAGGTGAGCGGGCCTGGGGTGGGCGGGGCTGGGACCGTCTGGGTCTCGATCAGGAAGCAGCGGGTGTGCCCCTCCTCCGTGAGCGCCGGGACCAGCACATGGGTCGCAGCCCGTAACCAGGGGACCACCAGGAACCTGCCGGTCAGCACCCATCCCTCGGTGGTCCGGCGCGCCGAGGCCGTCGGCCGCGAACTGGCCCGGTACGCGGCCGTCGCCACCGCCGTACCGTCCCGCAGGGCGGGCAGCAGCCGCGCGCGCTGCTCCGCGGTGCCATGGACGGCCACCGGCAGCACGCCGTACGCACAGCTCGCCGCGAGCGGCACCTGGGCGGTCACCCGGCCCTGCTCCTCCAGCAACAGCACCAGACCGACCAGGCCGATCTCCTCCACGGCGGCGGGCAGCCCCGCCGCGCAGAGCGCCTTCCACAGTTCGGCGTCGACACCGGTGCCGAGGGCCGACAGCCGCTCATGGGTGGACAGATCGCCGAAGATCTCCGCCGCCAGGTCGCGGGCGGCCTGCTGCTCCGGGGTGGGCGTGAAGTCCATCAGGCCACCGCCCCTCGGAAGACGGGCAGCTCCAGCTCGTCGTCGGCCCGCAGGAACTCCAGCTCCACGGGCATCCCGATGCGCACCTTGTCGTGCGGCACCCCCGTGATGTTGCTGACGATGCGGACCCCCTCGGCCAGCTCGATCAGGCCCACCGCATACGGCGGATCGAAGGCGGGGAAGGGCGGATGGTGCATGACCACATAGCTGAACACCGTGCCCGCCCCGGATGCCGCGACCGTGTCCCACTCCGGCGAACCGCAGCCGCCGCACCCCGGCAGCCAGGGGAAGCGGAGGGTGCCGCATCCGGTGCAGCGCTGGATGAGCAGCTGGTGGGCGGCGACTCCCTCCCAGAACCCCGCGTTGTCCCGGTTGATGACGGGACGCGGGCGCCTCGCCTTGGGCTCAGACTCCGGCTCCGGCTTCTTCTTCGGCCGTACCGGCGCGTACTTGAGGATGCGGAAGCGATGCGTGCCGACCAGCTCACCGCCCGCCCGGATGTCCATCCGCGTGGTGACGAAATGGCCCGTGCCCAGCTTGGTGGTCTTGCGCGGCGACACCGACTCGATCACCGCGTCGAAGGTGATCCGGTCTCCCGGGCGCAGCGGCCGCAGATACTCCTGCTCGCAGTCCGTGGCGACGACCGAGGTGCAGCCCGCCCCGTCGAGCAGCGCCAGCAGCTGGTCATACGCCTCCGACCGGGCCGAGCCGCCGGGGTGACCGCCGAGTCCGCCCATCGTCCACGCCTGGAGCATCGTCGGCGGTGCGATGCCCGGATAGGCGGGGTTGGTGTCGCCCATCGCCTCGCACCAGTGCCTGATCATGGGCTCGTTGACCGGGTCCCTGCCCTCGCCGCCGCTCGCGGCCACTCGGCCCTCGTACGCCCTCAGCCTCTCGTACAACTCCTCCGGCGCAGCGCTCATCGCCGCCCCGGTTGTCGTCGCCTCAGCTGTCATCGCCGCCCCCGCCGCATGCCGAGCCGCATCGTCGCCACGATCTCCCTCTGCACCTCACTCGCACCGCCCCCAAAGGTGTTGATCTGCGCGGCCCTGTTCATCCGCTCCAGCTCGCCGTCCCCGAACGCTCCCGGCGACCCCGACCGGATCAGCCCCGCCTCTCCCGCGATTTCCTGACACAGGGAATACACCGCGACCGCGCTTTCGGTTCCGGCGAATTTGACGCCGCTCGCGTCGCCCGGGCTCAGCGTCCCCGCCCCCACGTCCCCGACCAGCCGCCAGTTGAGCAGCCGGGTCGCCGCCAGCCGGGCGTGCGCCTCCGCCAGCCGGGCCCGTACCCAGTCCTGGTCGGCGGGGCGGGCCCCGGTGTCCGGGTCCGGGGTACGGGCGTGGGCGAGGACGGCCTCGTAGAAGTCCTCGGCCTGCATGCCGATGGCGGCGAGCGCGACCCGCTCGTGGTTGAGCTGCGTGGTGATCAGCCCCCAGCCGCCGTTCTCCTCACCGACGAGATGGCCGGCCGGGACGCGGATAGCGTCGTAGTAGGTCGCGGTCGTGGTCAGGCCCGCGACAGTCTCGATCGGCGTCCAGGAGAAGCCGGGGGCGTCGGTCGGCACCAGGATGATCGAGATGCCCTTGTGCTTGGGCGCCGCCGGGTCTGTGCGGCAGGCGAGCCAGATCCAGTCGGCGTTCTGGGCGTTGCTGGTGAAGGTTTTGGCGCCGTCGATCCGCCACGACTCGGCGCCCGCGCCATCAGGATCGGCACTGGTGCCGAAGCCGGTCCGGTGCCCCTCGTTCGCCCCGCTTCCGTTCGCCCCGCTTCCGTTCGCCCCGCTTCCGTTCGCCCCGTTCACCTCGCGCACGGCCTTCGTGCGCAGCGAGGCGAGGTCGGTTCCGGCCTCCGGTTCCGAGTAGCCGATGGCGAAGACGATCTCCCCGCTGAGGATGCGCGGCAGGAAGAACCGCTTCTGCTCCTCGGTGCCGTACCGCATCAGGGTCGGGCCGACCGTGTTGAGCGTGACCATGGAGACCGGCGCGCCCGCCCGGTACGCCTCGTCGAAAAAGACGAACTGTTCGTCGGGGCCGCGCCCTTGGCCACCGTACTCGACCGGCCAGCCGAGTCCGAGCAGCCCGTCGGCGCCGATGCGCCGCAACAGCCGCCGCTGGGCTGTCGGGTCGCCGGGCAGGGCCGCACGGGTCTCCGGTGTGATCAGCTCGCGGAAGTAGGCGCGGAGTTCCTCGCGCAGCTGCTGCTGGCGGGGTGTGGGGGCGAGGTGCATGAGCAGCGGACTCCCCTGGGCTCGACGGCGTCGTACGACCGCACGGAAAGCTTTCTGACTATCCGTCAGATAAATTGACGCTGTCAAGCACTGTCAAGCGCCGCCAAGCACGACCGCGCGGCGGCACCGAAGCGCCGCCGCGTGACCGTAAACGACCTCACCCGTCCCGTTCACTCAATGAATCACCACTACTCACTCGTGCCGGTCATCCGCGAACACCTGCCATGACGGAAAGTTGCCCACCCGTCGGCAGACGAAGCGCACCGAACGACGTATTACCACGCAAGCATGATGAACTCCGTTCAAACCTCCGACGCACCCCCGCGCCCCGGACTGCCACGACGCGCCGACCCTCTTCCCCTTATCGGACAGTTGTCCGAAAATGGGGACATGGCGAACACCGCACTCGCCCACGCTCTCGCCGCCGCGGCCCATGGCTTCCGCGTCATCCCACTGACCCGCGCGAAGCTGCCCGCCGTGCGCTCCCCTCACCACCACGACCCAGTCCCCCTGCCCTGTCGCGGCGCCTGCGGGCGGCTCGGCCACGGCGTCCACGACGCGTCCGCCGACCCGGAGGCGATCCGGGCGCTGTTCGCCGCCGCCCCCTGGGCCACCGGCTACGGCATCGCCTGCGGCCGCGCCCCGCACCACCTCATCGGCGTCGACCTCGACCTCAAGCACGAACCGCGCGTCGACGGCGCCGCCGCACTCGCCCGACTGGCCCGCCGGTACGCGTTCACCGTCCCCCACACCGTCACCGTGCTCACCCCCGGCGGCGGGCGCCACCTGTGGCTATGCGGGCCGCCCGGGCTCAACGTCCCCAACTCCGCGGGCCGGATCGCCCCCGGCATCGACATCCGCGGGACGGGCGGCTACCTCGTCGGCCCCGGCTCGGCCACCTCACGCGGCCGCTACCGCCTGGCGCCCGGCTCCCCCGCCTGGCGCCCCGCCCCCGTCCCACCCGAGCTGCTCACCCTGGCGCGACCCCCGGTGCGTACACCGCCGGAGCCGGCGACGGCCCGCCCGAGTGCCGTCGGAGCGCCGGGGCGTGACGCCGCCCTCGTACGGTTCGTCCGCGAATCCCAGGAGGGGCGGCGCAACGACCGGCTGTTCTGGGCCGCCTGCCGGGCGTACGAGGCGGGTGTGGGCGACGAACTGGCCCCGGCCCTCATCGACGCCGCGCTCCACACCGGGCTGACCCGGCGCGAAGCGGAGGCCACGGTCGCGTCCGCGGCCCGTAGCGCCACCGGCAGCGCGGGCAGGACCGGCCGCACGGGCAACACGGGCAGCACCCTGCCGCCGGTGGCATGACCGCCGGGCGGGGGCGCCCCTCAGCCTGCGGTCGCGGCCTTGAGGTGATCGACGGAGTCCTGGATGACGTCGGCCAGCGTCCGCCCGCCGGGCTCGCCGATCCAGCGCTCGAACGCGATCTTGAAGACCGCGACCCCCGCCTCGGCGGCCAGGCTCGCGGTGGGCTCCGGGACACCGCGCCGACGTAGCGCGTCGGCCGTGGCGGAAGCGAGCGCGGCGAGCTTCAGCAGTTCGCGTTCCTGAAGTCCGGCATTCGCGACGATCACGGTCTGGCGTTGCCGGGAGAACTCTCGACGCTCTTCGAACCGGGCAGAGACGGCCTGGAGCGCCTTCGCCACCGCATCGAGGGGAGCCGTGGTTTCGGGCGCGCCGACGATGGTGTTCACGCAGGTTTCGAGCAGCTCGTCCTGGCCCGAGAACAGCACTTCGCGCTTGTCGGCGAAGTGGCGGAAGAACGTCCGCTCCGTGAGGCCCGCCCGGTTGGTGATCTCCGCCACCGTCGTCTGCTCGAACCCCCGCTCGACGTAGAGCTCCAATGCCGCCCGTTGCAGTCGCTCACGCGCGCCCGGCTCCCATCGACCCATGGCCTCGATCCTAGCGCGATGACAGTGACTGACATCGCAGTGGTACGCTGCCGATGACAGTGACTGACATCGACTTGTCCGGGCGCGCCCTGCGCCGAGGACGGGCCACTACTGGGAGGTCTCACTGATGCGTGTTTTCGTCACCGGCGCGTCCGGCTTCATCGGCTCCGCCGTCGTTCCCGAACTCCTCCGCGCGGGCCACCAGGTCCTCGGGCTCGCCCGCTCGAATGCCTCGGCCGAGGCCATCGCCGCAGCCGGCGCCGAGGTGCACCGCGGCGCCCTCGACGACCCCGACAGCCTGCACGCAGGCGCCTCCGCGGCCGACGGGGTCGTGCACCTCGCCTTCATCCACGACTTCTCGGACTACGAGGGCGCCGTCAAGGCCGATCTGCGCGCCATCGAGACCTTCGGCGCCGCCCTCGAGGGGACCGAGCGCCCCCTCGTCGTCGCCTCCGGCCTGCTCGGAATCGCCCCGGGACGGGTCGCGACCGAGCGGGACCGGCCCGGCCTCTCGACCGCGGGCCCGCGGGAGGCCGGCGCGCAGGCGACGCTGGGCCTCGCCGAACGCGGCGTCCGCTCATCCATCGTGCGTCTCGCGGCGTCCGTCCACGACGAGGGCGACCACGGCTTCGTCCCCCGGCTGATCGACATCGCCCGCGAGAAGGGCGTCTCCGGCTACATCGGTGACGGGACCAATCGCTGGCCCGCGGTCCACCGTCTCGATGCCGCGCGGCTGCTCCGGCTGGCCGTGGAGAACGCCCCGGCGGGGTCGGTCCTGCACGGCACCGCCGAAGAGGGCGTACCGCTGCGCACCATCGCGGAGGTGATCGGCCGTCACCTCGACCTGCCGGTGGTCTCCATACCCGCCGAGGAGGCGCACGCGCACTTCGGCTGGCTGAGCCGCTTCCTCGCCGCCGACGTCGCAGCCTCCAACGCCGTGACCCGCGACCTGCTGGACTGGCACCCCACCGGCCCCGGCCTCATCGACGACCTCGACCGGGGCCACTACTTCGGCGCTCAGCGCGCCTGACGCCTCCGTGCCACGGGTGGGTGGGGCCTCCGGACTTCTGGTTCCACCCGCATGGTGCGTACGGAGCCACCGCCCCTTCTCCGCACTCACGCGAGCCGTGAGCGCCCGTCAAGCGACGGTCGCCAGCAATGGGTCAGGAGGCGGTTGGCGTCTCCTCCGGATCGTGTCTGAGCAGGAGGCAACGATGCGTCGTATCGGACTTGTGGCGGCGTCGGCGATGGGTGCAGTGGCCCTCGCCCTGCCGTCAGGAGGGTCGGCAGCGGCCGCCGACGGCACCTTGACCGTCGGCCTGATCCCGCACACCAACCCGAGTGGCTGTTACACGACGAACGTCTGGCCCATGGTCGTGGTGAACCACACCAACCAGACCGCCACCGTCTTCGATCTTCCGAACTGTCAGGGGCACCGGGTCGCCCAGGTCGGGCCGAACGAGGCCCGCACGTTCGAGTTCGGCACGAGCCTCTCCATCCCCTGACGGGAGACAGCAGACATGCGGAAGGGGTGCCCCCGCACCAGGAACACCCCTTCCGACCAGCTATAACACCAGCCTCGGCGGAGGCTGTGGGATGTGAACCCTCGGTGACATCGCTGCCACGACGGTTTTCAAGAGGGCTGTAGCCAGAACGACGGCTACAGCCCTGACCTGTTTAAACGTCCTCTTCGCCTACTCGCCGACATCTCTTTGGTCCACCACTGGTCCACGGCTACAGAGCGACCAGATCCGCGGCTCAGCTTCCGCACCCGCACCCTGCGGCGGCTTCACCCTCCTCAGGCTTCGGCTGGCTGGTGCAGCAGGCGTCGGCGGTGTCGAGTGCCGCGCTCTTGCCCATCTGGTCGGCGTCGCCCTTCACCACGTAGACCTCCCAGGGCTCCTGGCCGGGGCCGTGCACCCACACCTTGTCCTGGAGGGCGTAGCAGCAGGAGGTGTCGTTTTCCTCGAAGGTGGCGAGTCCGGCGTTCTTGAGGCGGTCAGTGGCGCCGGTGACCTGGTCGGTGGACGTGACCTCGACGCCGAGGTGATCGAGTCGGGTTTCCTGGCCCGCTTCGCCTTCGATCAGGACCAGTTTCAGCGGCGGCTCGGTGATCGCGAAGTTGGCGTAGCCGGGGCGGCGCTTGGCTGGCTCGACGCCGAAGAGCTTGGAGTAGAACGTCACTGAAGCGTCAAGGTCGGGCACGTTCAGGGCGAGCTGCACGCGGGACATGGCGGTCTCCCATCGGCCTATATCGATGTCTGTCAATGCAAGATTGCACCTTGGATCGAAAAACGTCAACATAGAGGAATGTCGAAACAAGACCTCGTGGTACTCGGCCAGGACGGCGCCGACGGCTGCTGCCCCGGACTCCTGACCGCCCCGTTGGATGAAGCACAGTCCGTTGAGCTGGCGAAGGTGTTCAAGGCACTGGGCGACCCGATCCGGTTGCGTCTGCTGTCGATGATCGCTTCCCGGGCCGGGGGCGAGGTGTGCGTGTGCGACCTGACCCCCGCCTTCGATCTGTCGCAGCCGACGATCTCCCATCACCTGAAGCTGCTGCGGCAGGCCGGACTGATCGACTGCGAGCGCCGGGGCACCTGGGTCTACTACTGGCTGCTGCCGGAGATGACCGACCGGCTTGCCGGGATCCTCACCCGCCCCGCCGGGCAGCCACTGCCCGACCGTGCCGGGACGGCGGTGGACGCCTGATGACCACAGAGACCACGACCGCGCCGGTTGCCGCGCGCCTGTCGTTCGTGGACCGCTTCCTCGCGGTCTGGATCCTGCTCGCGATGGCCGCCGGACTCGGCCTGGGGCGGCTCGTTCCCGGCCTGGGTGACGCCCTGGCGAAGGTGACCGTCACCGGCATCTCCCTGCCGATCGCGCTCGGCCTGCTGGTGATGATGTACCCGGTCCTGGCCAAGGTCCGCTACGACCGCCTCGACACAGTCACCCGGGACCGGCGCCTGCTGCTCCCCTCGCTCCTGCTGAACTGGGTCCTCGGCCCGGCCCTCATGTTCGCGCTCGCCTGGATCCTCCTGCCGGACCTGCCGGAGTACCGGACGGGCCTGATCATCGTCGGCCTGGCCCGCTGCATCGCCATGGTCATCATCTGGAACGACCTGGCCTGCGGCGACCGCGAAGCCGCCGCTGTCCTCGTCGCCCTGAACTCCGTCTTCCAGGTGATCGCCTTCTCCGCGCTCGGCTGGTTCTACCTCACCGTGCTGCCCGGCTGGCTCGGCCTGGAACAGACCGGTCTCGACATCAGCGTGTGGGAGATCGCCCGCAGCGTGCTGATCTTCCTCGGCATCCCCCTGGTGGCAGGCTTCCTCACCCGACGTCTCGGCGAGAAGGCCAAGGGCCGGGCCTGGTACGAGACCACGCTCGTCCCGAGGATCGGCCCGTTCGCCCTCTACGGGCTGCTGTTCACGATCGTCGTCCTGTTCGCCCTCCAAGGCGACGCGATCACCTCACAGCCGCTGGATGTAGCCCGCATCGCGGTGCCGCTACTGGTGTACTTCGCCGTCATGTGGGCCGGATCCATGGCACTGGGCAAGGCCGTGGGCCTGGACTACCCGCGCTCAGCAACGCTGGCCTTCACCGCTGCGGGCAACAACTTCGAACTCGCCATCGCCGTCGCCATCGCCACCTTCGGCGCCTCCTCCGGCCAGGCCCTGGCCGGAGTCGTCGGCCCGCTCATCGAGGTCCCCGTCCTGATCGGCCTCGTCTACGTGGCCCTGGCCGCCCGCCGCTACTTCTCCCAACCCACCGCCATCACTGCTGAGAGCACACTCGCCCAGAAGGGTTCCGCCCGTGTCTGATCCCCAGAAGCCCTCGGTGTTGTTCGTCTGTGTCCACAACGCGGGCCGTTCCCAGATGGCCGCCGCCTTCCTCACCTACCTCGCGGGCGACCGCATCGAAGTCCGCTCCGCAGGTTCCGCACCCGCCGAGCACGTCAATCCCGCCGTGGTGGAAGCGATGGCGGAAGTCGGCATCGACATCGCCGCAGAGACCCCGAAGGTACTGACCTCCGAAGCCGTGCAAGCGTCGGACGTGGTCATCACCATGGGCTGCGGAGACGCCTGCCCCTACTTCCCCGGCAAGACCTACCTGGACTGGAAGTTGGACGATCCGGCTGGGCAGGGCGTCGCGGCGGTGCGGCCGATCCGTGACGAGATCCGAACCCGAATTCGGAGCCTGGTCGGCGAACTCACTGAGGGAGGCCGCGGGTGACCCTCCACACCGGGACACTCCGCATCACCGGCCTGACGGCCGAGCACGCCGATGAAGTCCTAGCGATCTACCAGCTCGGCATTGACGAGGGCAACGCCACCTTCGAGACTGCCGCACCCCTTTGGGAAGCATTCGACGCGGCCAAGCTCGCAGACCACCGACACGTCGCGCTGGACCACGACGGGAGCGTGCTCGGCTGGGTCGCCGCCACGAAGGTGTCCGACCGCTGCGCGTACGCAGGTGTCGTCGAACACTCCGTCTACGTTCACCCCGCCGCGCGCAATCGCGGGGTCGGGCTCGCGCTTCTGAATGCGTTGATCGCCTCCACGGAGACGGCAGGCATCTGGACCATCCAATCCGGCATCTTCCCCGAGAACGCCGCCAGCCTCGGCCTGCACCAACGCGCGGGCTTCCGTATCATCGGCACCCGCGAACGCATCGGCCGCCACCACGACGTATGGCGCGACGTCGTCCTCATCGAGCGACGGAGTCCGCGAATTACCTGAGGCCATCGCAGTGCCGACCTTCCGCATGCAGCCTCGCCGAGGTGCCAGACCTCATCGCCGAACTCGGCGCTGAAGCACGCTGACGGTCGTTCCGATCCGCACATCCGGTTCTCAAGATCGCCGACCCACGGCACATGGCTCCGGTTGTTCGGCCGCCGCTTCCCGCTTCGCTAACTCCTTTCACGGAGGTGTTTCACGATCTTGAGCTAGCCCCGAATGCGTCGATCGTCTAGAAGGCTGCTGAAAATCTTGTCGAGGGGCTGTCCGGCTGCGGGCCGGGCGGCCCTTTTCGCTATGCGGTGGCCGGGGTGAGGTGCCAGGTGTTGCT
>NZ_JAIWIH010000070.1:0-19955 GCF_052851135.1 Streptomyces sp. BRA346
GAACAGGGCGCCCAGGGTGCCGGACGCGCCGGTCAGCAGGACCGTGCCCTCCGGGTCCCACGCGTTGGCTTCCGCCGTTGTTGCGGTGCGGGCCAGGCGGGGGGCCAGGATCTCGCCGTTGCGTACGGCCACCTGGGGTTCGCCGGTTGCGACGGCCGTCGCCAGCGTCTTCAGCGAGGTGTCCTCGGCGTCGGTGTCGACCAGGACCAGGCGGTCCGGGTTCTCCGACTGGGCGGAGCGGACCAGGCCGCGGACGGCGGCGTGCGCCAGGTCGGCGGCGGAGGTGAGGACGACCAGGCGGGAGTCCGCGAAGCGGTCGTCGGCCAGCCAGGACTGGAGCAGTCCGAGGGCTTGGGTGGTGGCATCGTGTGCGGCTTGCGGGAGGTTTTCCCCTAGCCCGCCCCTTCCCGAAACCATGGGCTCCGCCCCTGGACCCCGGTCCTCAAGCGCCGGGCGGGCTGTTGATGCCGCACCCGGGCCTTCGAGTGCCGCGCCGTCCGAGTGCAGCTCCGTACGCCCTTCGGGCGTGTCCTCAAGCGCCGGGCGGGCTTGATTTGCCGCACCCGGGCCTTCGGGGGCCGCGTTGTCCGATGTCAGGGAAACCACGACATGTTCCGGCAGTGGCGTTCCGGAGGTGACGGCCTCGCTCAGCGCCGCCAGGTCCGGGTACGTGGTCAGGCCCAGTGTGTTCGTGCCCAGGGCCGCCCAGCGGTCGGTGGGGGCCGGGGACGGGGCCGGGAGCGGGGTCCAGGTCAGGCTGAACAGGGCGTCGGACGTGGTGCTCGGGCGGGCGGCGTTCAGTTGGTCCGGGGACACCGTGCGCAGGGCCAGGCCCTCGACGGAGGCCACCGGGGCGCCTGTTACGTCCGCGAGCTGGAGCGACACCGTGCCCGTTGTCGTGCCTGCCAGGCGCACCCGCAGGGCGGAGGCGCCTACGGCGTGCAGGGAGACGCCGGTCCATGCGAACGGCAGGCGGCCCTCGCCGCCGCCCTCTTCGGCGGCGGCCAGACCGAGGGCGTGCAGCGCCGCGTCCAGCAGCGCCGGGTGCAGGCCGAAGGTCTTGGCGTCGGCCTCGGCGCCCTCGGGGAGCCGGATCTCGGCGTACACCTCGTCGTCGCGCCGCCAGGCCGCCTCGAGGCCCTGGAAGACCGGGCCGTACGCGAAGCCCGAATCGGCCAGGCCCTCGTACAGGCCGTCGACGGCGATCTGCTCGGCGTCGGCGGGGGGCCATGCGGCGAGGTCGAACGTACCCTCCGCGGCGTCGGCCGCCAGGGCGCCCGTCGCGTGGCGCAGCCACGGCTCGTCGGCCGGGGCGTCCTCGGCGCGGGAGTGCATCGTCAGGGCGCGGCGGCCGGTGTCGTCGGGGGCCGCGAGCGACAAGCGGAGCTGGACGGCGCCCCGCTCGGGCACGATCAGCGGTGCTTCCAGGGTGAGTTCGTCCAGCCGGTCGCACCCCGCGTGTTCCCCGGCGCGCAGCGCCAGCTCCACGAAGGCGGTGCCGGGCAGCAGCACCGTGCCCATCACGGCGTGGTCGGCCAGCCACGGCTGGGCCTGGAGGGACAGCCGTCCGGTGAAGACGAAACCGTCCGCGTCGGGCAGCTCCACGGCGGCGCCGAGCAGCGGGTGGCCCGCCGCGTGCAGGCCGATCGCGGTGGCGTCGCCGCCGGAGGGCCCGGCGTCCAGCCAGAACCGGCGGCGCTGGAAAGCGTACGTCGGCAGCTCCACCCGGTGCGCGCCGTACGGGGCGTACAGCGCCTCGAAGTCCACGGCGGCACCCCGGACATGGGCCCGGCCGAGCGCGGTGAGCAGCGTCTCGGGCTCCGGGCGGCCGCCGCGCAGAGCTGCGGCGAAGGCGTGGCGCTCGTCCGTGACGCAGTCCTGCGCCATGGCGGTGAGCACCCCTTCCGGGCCCAGCTCCACGTAGGTGGTGACGCCCTGCGATTCGAGGGTGCGTACGCCGTCGAGGAAGCGGACCGCCTCGCGGACGTGGCGTACCCAGAAGTCCGGAGTGGTGATGTCCTCCGCGGAGACGACGTCACCCGTCAGGTTGGAGACGATCGGGATGCGCGGGGCCTCGTACGTCAGCTCCTCCGCGACTTGGCGGAACGCGTCCAGCATCCCGTCCATGTGCGGCGAGTGGAACGCGTGGCTCACGGTGAGCCGCTTGGTCTTGCGGCCCTGCGCCTCGAAGCCCGCCGCGATCTCGACGGCGGCGTCCTCGTCACCGGCGACCACGACCGCGGTCGGGCCGTTGACGGCCGCGAGGCTCACCCGCTTGTTCAGGTGCGGCGTCACCTCGTCCTCGGACGCCTGGACGGCGATCATCGCGCCACCGGCGGGCAGTCGCTGCATCAGCGTGCCGCGCGCGGCCACCAAACGGCTCGCGTCCGCGAGGGAGAGCACACCGGCCACGTGCGCGGCGGCCAGTTCGCCGATGGAGTGGCCGGAGAGGACGTCGGGCTTCACGCCCCACGCCTCGACCAGGCGGAACAGCGCCACCTCGACCGCGAACAGCGCGGGCTGGGTGTAGCCCGTCTGGTCCAGCACCGCGGCGTCATCGCCGAACAGGACCGTCTTCAGCGGCTGTTCGAGGTGCGGGTCGAGCGCATCGCACACCTCGTCCAGCGCCTCCGCGAACACCGGGTACGCGTCGTACAGCTCACGTCCCATGCCCAGCCGCTGGCTGCCCTGGCCCGTGAACAGGAACGCCACCTTGCCGCCGTCGGCCACCGCGTCCGTCACCAGCCCGGGCGCGGTGCCGCCCTCGGCGAGGGCGTCCAGACCGGCCAGGAGCGCGTCCCGGTCCCGGGCGACGAGCGCCGCGCGGTGGTCGAAGGTGGCGCGGCCGGTGGCCAGGGAGTAGCCGAGGTCGGCGAGGGCGAGGTCGGGGTGGTCCGCCACATGGCTACGGAGCCGGGCGCCCTGGGCGCGCAGCGCCTCCGGGGACTTGGCGGAGAGCACCCACGGCAGCGCCGTTGTGCCGTCCTCGAACCGGGGCTCGCCCGACGGACGCGGGTCCGGCTCCGGGGCCTGCTCGATGATGGCGTGGGCGTTGGTGCCGCTCATGCCGAAGGAGGAGATGCCCGCGCGGCGCGGGCGACCGGTCTCCGGCCACTCCCGCGATTCGGCGAGCAGCGACACCGCGCCCGCCTCCCAGTCCACGTGCGGCGACGGCTCGTCGATGTGCAGCGACTGCGGAAGCACACCGTGCCGCATCGCCAGCACCATCTTGATGATGCCCGCGACACCCGCGGCCGCCTGCGTGTGGCCGAAGTTGGACTTGATGGAGCCCAGCCACAGCGGCTGCCCCTCCGGCCGCTCACGGCCGTAGGTGGCCAGCAGGGCCTGCGCCTCGATCGGGTCGCCCAGGGTGGTCCCCGTACCGTGCGCCTCCACGGCGTCCACCTCGGCGGCGGACAGACCGGCGTTGGCGAGGGCCTGGCGAATGACGCGCTGCTGGGACGGGCCGTTCGGCGCCGTCAGACCGTTGGACGCACCATCCTGGTTGACCGCGGTGCCGCGCACCACGGCCAGCACCTGGTGGCCATTGCGACGCGCGTCCGACAGCCGCTCCACGAGCACCATGCCGACGCCCTCGCCCCAGGCCGTGCCGTCGGCCGCCGCCGCGAACGGCTTGCAGCGGCCGTCGGTGGCCAGGCCGCGCTGACGGCTGAACTCGGTGAACACCGCGGGCGTGGTGATGATGGTGACACCGCCCGCCAGGGCCAGCGTGCATTCGCCGTTGCGCAGCGCCTGCGCCGCGAGGTGCAGCGCCACCAGCGACGACGAGCACGCCGTGTCGACCGTGACAGCCGGGCCCTCGAAGCCGAAGGTGTACGACACCCGGCCGGAGGCGATGCTGCTGGAGCCGCCGGTGCCGAGGTAGCCCTCGACGCCCTCGGGGACGGTGCTCAGCCGCGACACGTAGTCGTTGTGCATCTGGCCGACGAAGACGCCGACCTCCTTGCCGCGCAGCGTCTGCGGATCAATGCCCGCCCGCTCGAACGACTCCCACGACGTCTCCAGCAGCAGCCGCTGCTGCGGGTCCATCGCCATGGCCTCGCGCGGGTTGATGCCGAAGAACTCCGGGTCGAAGTCGGCGGCGTCGTACGTGAACCCGCCCTCGCGGGCGTACGAGGTGCCGGGCCGGTCCGGGTCCGGGTCGTAGAACGCCTCGATGTCCCAGCCCCGGTCGTCCGGCAGCCGGGAGATGCCGTCGCGGCCCTCGGCCAGCAGCTCCCACAGGTCCTCGGGGGTGCGGACGTCGCCGGGGAAGCGGCAGCTCATGGCGACGATGGCGATGGGGTCGTCCTCGTCGGCGTCCATTGCCGAGGCCCGCGCCCGCGCCGGGACGGCCGCTGCCGCCTCGGAGCCGAGGAGTTCGTCGCGCAGGTACGCGGCGAGCGCGGTCGGCGTCGGGTAGTCGAAGACGAGCGTGGCGGGCAGCCGCAGCCCGGCGGCGGCGCCGAGGCGGTTGCGGAACTCGACCCCGGTCAGCGAGTCGAAGCCGAGGTCCCGGAAGGCCCGGGACGCCTCGACCGCGTCCGGCGAGTCATGGCCGAGCACCACGGCCACCTGGCCGCGCACCAGGTCGAGCAGCAGCTGATCGCGCTCGGCCGCGTCCAGCCGGACCAGCCGTTCCACCAGCGACGAGCCGTCGCCCGCGGCGCCCGACTCGGCGGTGCGGCGGGTCGTACCGCCGCGCACCAGGCCGCGCAGCAGTGGCGGCACCATCGAGACGGGCGCGCCCGTGAGCGGCGCCAGGTCGAGCTGCATGGGCACCAGGAACGCGTCGCCGACCTCCTGGGCCGCGTCGAACAGCGCCAGGCCCTCGTCCGAGGACAGGCCCAGCACGCCCGAGCGGCTCATGCGGGACTTGTCGGTGGCCTCCAGCTCGCCGGTCATGCCGCTGGCCTCGGCCCACAGGCCCCACGCGAGCGAGGTGGCGGGCAGGCCCCGGGCCTGGCGGTGGCGGGCGAGGGCGTCCAGGAAGGAGTTCGCCGCCGCGTAGTTGGCCTGGCCGGGGCCGCCGAACGTACCGGCCGCCGAGGAGAACAGCACGAACGCGGACAGGTCCAGGTCCCGGGTCAGCTCGTGCAGGTTCACCGCCGCGTCCACCTTGGGGCGCAGCACCTTATCCAGCCGCTCGGGAGTCAGCGAGCCGATCACGCCGTCGTTCAGCACACCGGCCGTGTGCACCACGGCGGTCAGCGGGTGGGCGGCGGGGATGGCGGCCAGGACGGCGGCGAGCTGGTCCCGGTCGGCCGCGTCGCAGGCGGCGATGGTGACCTCGGCGCCCAACGCACGTAGCTCGGCGGCGAGTTCGGCCGCGCCTGCGGCCTGCTCCCCGCGCCGGCTGGTCAGCAGCAGGTGCCGGGCGCCGCGCTCGGTCACCGCGTGCCGGGCGACCAGGCCGCCCAGGGTGCCGGTGCCGCCGGTGATCAGCACCGTGCCGTCCGGGTTCCACGCGGCGGGCACGGTGAGGACGACCTTGCCGATGTGGCGGGCCTGGCTGAGGTAGCGGAACGCGTCCGGGGCCTGCCGCAGATCCCATGCGGTGATCGGCAGCGCATGCAGCGCGCCCTGCTCGAACAGCTCCAGCAGTTCGCCCAGCATCGCCTGGATGCGGTCGAGACCCGCCTCGGTCAGGTCGAACGCCTGGTAGGAGACGCCCGGGTAGGCGTCCGCGACCTCCTCGGGGCGCCGGACATCCGTCTTGCCCATCTCGACGAACCGGCCGCCGCGCGGCAGCAGCCGCAGCGACGCGTCCACGAACTCCCGGGCCAGCGAGTCCAGGACGACATCCACGCCGCGTCCGCCGGTGACCTCGCGGAACGTGTCCTCGAAGGCCAGGTCGCGGGATGAGGCGATGTGGTCGTCGGCGAGCCCGAGGCCGCGCAGCGTGTCCCACTTGCCCGGGCTGGCGGTGGCGTAGACGTCCACGCCCCAGTGGCGGGCCAGTTGCACGGCCGCCATGCCGACACCACCGGCGGCGGCGTGGACGAGCAGCGCTTCCCCGCCGCGCAGGTCCGCCAGGTCGCGCAGCGCGTAGTACGCCGTCATGAAGACGATCGGCACGGACGCGGCCTGCGCGTACGACCAGCCCTGGGGCATCGGCACGACCATGCGGCGGTCCACGACCACCAGCGGCCCGAACCCGCCGGGCAGCATGCCCATCACCGGGTCGCCGGGCACCAGATCGGTGACACCGGGGCCGGTTTCGAGGACGACACCGGCGCCCTCACTGCCCATCAGGCCCGCGTCGCCGGGGTACATGCCCAACGCGTTCAGCACATCGCGGAAGTTCACACCGGCGGCCCGGACCGCGACCCGCACCTGTCCGGCCTCCAGCGGCGCGGCGGCCTCCGGGGTCGGCAGCAGCGTCAGGTTCTCCAGCGTGCCCTTGTCCTGGATGTCCAGCCGCCACGCCTGCTCACCGGCGGGCGGCACCATGGGCCCGTCGGCGGCGATGCGCGCCAGCCGGGGCGCGTGGACGGCGCCGCGGCGCAGCACGAACTGCGGCTCGCCGGAGGCCAGCGCGGCGCCCAGCGCCTCGTACGACGCGTCGGTGCCGTCGAGGTCCACCAGCACCAGCCGGTCGGGGTTCTCCGACTGCGCGGAGCGCACCAGGCCCCACACCGGGGTGTGCGCCAGGTCGTGGGTGCCCGCGTCACCGGCGGTGGCCACCGCGCCGCGGGTCACCAGGACCAGCTGCGAGGCCGCGAACCGCTCGTCGGCCAGCCACTCCCGTACGAGGGCCAGCGTCTCCTGGGTGGCGGTGCGCACCGCGCCCGTCACGTCGCCGTCGGCGCCACGCGGGTCGAGGTACGCGAGAATGTACTCGGGCGCCTCCCCGGCCTCGCCCAGCGCGGCCAGATCGGCGTGGACCGCCGCACCGGACGTCAGCGCGGCGGGCGCGCCGCCACCGAGGACCGCCCACCGCGCGGTGGCCGCCCCTTCCAAGGCCACGGGCACGGTGGCCCAGTCCAGCCGGTACAGCGACTCGTGGTACGCGGCGGGGCGGGCGCCCGCGAGCTGCCCGGCCGCGACCGGGCGCAGCGCCAGCTGCTCCACCGAGGCCACCGGGGCACCGGTCCCGTCGGCCAGTTCCAGCGCCACCGCGTCCGCCCCGGCCGGGGTCAGCCGCACCCGGAGCGCACCGGCGCCCACCGCGTGCAGCGACACCCCGCCCCAGGAGAACGGCAGCCTGCCCTGCTCGTCGCCGTCGGGACGGGCGAACGTGCTGTGCAGCGCGGCGTCCAGCAGCGCCGGGTGCAGCCCGAACGCCTTGGCGTCGGCCTCGGCGCCCTCGGGCAGCCGGACCTCGGCGAACACCTCGTCGCCGCGCAGCCAGGCCGCCTCAAGGCCCTGGAACACCGGGCCGTACGCGAACCCGCCCTGCGCCAAGTGGCCGTAGAGCCCGTCGACGTCGGCGGGCTCGGCGCCCGGCGGCGGCCACGCCGCCAGATCGAACGACGGCTGCGGGGCACCCGCCACCAGCACACCGCTGGCGTGCCGGATCCACGGCACCTCGGCGGGCGCGCCCTGGGCCCGCGAGTACAGCTCCAGCGTGCGGTGCCCGGCGGCCTGCGGGGCGCCGACCATGATCTGGAGCTGCACCGCGCCGCGCTCGGGCAGGACCAGCGGCGCCTCGATGGTCAGCTCGTCCAGCCGGTCGCAGCCCACCTGGTCACCGGCGCGGATCGCCAGCTCCACGAACGCGGTGCCGGGCAGCAGGACCGTGCCCATCACGGCGTGGTCGGCCAGCCACGGGTGGCTTTCGAGGGAGAGCCTGCCCGTGAGCAGGAAGCCGTCGGAGTCGGCCAGCGGCACCGCCGCACCCAGCAGCGGATGGTCCGCCCGGCCCAGACCCGCCGACTCCACGTCGCCCACGAAGCCCGCCGGGGACGTCAGCCAGAAGCGGCGGTGCTGGAAGGCGTACGTGGGCAGGTCGACGCGGGACGCACCGGTCCCCGCGAAGTACGCCGCCCAGTCCGGCGCCACGCCACGGACGTGCAGCCGGGCGAGGGCGGCGGTGGCGGTGTCGGCCTCGGAGCGGTTCTTGCGGAGGACGGGCGCGAAGGCGGCATCGCTGTCGGTCAGGCAGTCCTGCCCCATGGCGGACAGCACACCGTCGGGGCCCAGTTCGAGGTACGTCGTGACGCCCTGGGCCTCCAGGGTGCGGACGCCGTCGAGGAAGCGGACGGCCTCGCGGACGTGGCGCACCCAGAAGTCGGCGGTGGTGATTTCCTCGGCGGAGACCAGCTCACCGGTGAGGTTGGAGACGATCGGGATGCCCGGAGCCTCGTACGACAGCCCCTGCGCGACCTCGCGGAACGCCTCCAGCATCCCGTCCATGCGCGGCGAGTGGAACGCGTGGCTCACGGTGAGCCGCTTGGTCTTACGACCCTGCGCCTCGAAGGCCGCGGCGATCTCCAGCGCCGCGTCCTCGTCACCCGCGATGACCACGGACGTCGGGCCGTTGAGGGCGGCGATGCTGACGCGCTCGGTGAGCAGCGGCGCCACCTCGTCCTCGGAGGCCTGGACGGCGATCATCGCGCCACCGGCGGGCAGTTCCTGCATGAGACGGCCACGCGCGGCGACCAGCTTGGCGGCGTCCGCGAGCGAGAGCACACCCGCCACATGGGCGGCGGCCAGTTCGCCGATGGAGTGGCCGGAGAGGAAGTCCGCACGCAGACCCCAGGCCTCGACCAGCCGGAACAGCGCCACCTCGACGGCGAACAGCGCGGGCTGGGTGTACCCGGTCTGGTCCAGCACCGCGGCGTCGTCGCCGAACAGGACCGTCTTCAGTGGCTGTTCGAGGTGAGCGTCCAGCGCGTCGCACACCTCATCCAGCGCCTCCGCGAACACCGGGTACGCCTCGTACAGCTCACGACCCATCCCGAGCCGCTGGCTGCCCTGGCCCGTGAACAGGAACGCCACCTTGCCGTCCGCCACCGAGCCCTCGACCAGGCCCGCGGCGGAACCGCCGCGCACCAGCGCCTCCAGGCCCGCGACCAGCGCGGCGCGGTCCTCGCCGACCACCACCGCGCGGTGGTCCAGCGCGGCGCGCGTCGTGGCGAGCGAGTAGCCGAGGTCGGTCAGCGGCAGCTCGGGCCGCTCCTCCAGGTGGGCGAGCAGCCGCCCGGCCTGGTCGCGCAGCGCGTCGGCGGACTTGCCGGACAGCGCCCAGGGCAGCACCCCGGCCGCGCGGGGCGCGGCATCCGTCGCGGGCTGGGGCTCCGGCTCGGGGGCCTGCTCGATGATGGCGTGGGCGTTGGTGCCGCTGACGCCGAAGGAGGAGATGCCCGCGCGGCGCGGACGGTCCGTCTCCGGCCACTCCCGCGATTCGGCGAGCAGCGACACCGCGCCCGCCTCCCAGTCCACGTGCGGCGACGGCTCGTCGATGTGCAGCGACCGCGGAAGCACACCGTGCCGCATCGCCAGCACCATCTTGATGATGCCCGCGACACCCGCGGCCGCCTGCGTGTGGCCGATGTTCGACTTGATGGAGCCGAGGTACAGCGGCTGGTCGGCGGTCTTCTCCTTGCCGTACGTGGCCAGCAGCGCCTGCGCCTCGATCGGGTCGCCCAGCGTGGTCCCCGTACCGTGTGCCTCCACGGCGTCCACCTCGGCGGCGGACAGGCCCGCACCGGCCAGGGCCGCGCGGATGACGCGCTGCTGCGACGGGCCGTTCGGCGCCGTCAGGCCGTTGGACGCACCGTCCTGGTTGACCGCGGTGCCGCGCACCACGGCCAGCACCTGGTGGCCGTTCTTCCGGGCATCCGACAGCCGCTCCACCAGCAGCATGCCGACGCCCTCGGCCCAGCCCGTGCCGTCCGCGCCGGAGGCGAAGGATTTGCAGCGGCCGCTGGCGGACAGGCCGCCCTGGCGGCTGAAGTCGATGAAGGTGTCCGGGGTGGACATGACGGTGACACCGCCCGCGAGCGCCATGGTGCACTCGCCGCTGCGCAGCGCCTGCGCGGCCAGGTGCAGCGCCACCAGCGACGATGAGCACGCGGTGTCGATGGTGACCGCCGGGCCCTCCAGACCGAAGGTGTACGCGACGCGGCCCGAGGCGACACTGCCCGCCGTACCGGTGCCGAGGTAGCCCTCGAGGCCCTCGGGGAGCGCGGTCAGCCGGGAGAGGTAGTCGTGGTACATGACGCCGGTGAAGACACCGGTCTTGCTGCCGCGCACGGCCGCCGGGTCGATGCCCGCGCGCTCGAACGCCTCCCAGGAGGACTCCAGCAGCAGCCGCTGGTGCGGGTCCATGGCGAGGGCTTCGCGCGGGTTGATGCCGAAGAAGTCCGGGTCGAAATCGCCCGCGTCGTAGAGGAATCCGCCCTCGATGGTGGCGCTGGTGCCCGCCTGCCCCTGGTCGTCGCCCAGGATGCCGTCCAGCTGCCAGCCGCGGTCGGTGGGGAAGCCGGAGATGGCGTCGGTGGCGCCCATGACGAGCCGCCACAGCTCCTCGGGGCTGCTGACGCCGCCCGGGTAGCGGCAGCTCATGCCGACGATGGCGATCGGCTCGTCGTCGGCGACGGCGGTGGCCGCCACCGGGGCCGCGGCGCCCTCGTCGGCCTGGTCGCCGAGGATTTCGGTGCGCAGGAACCCGGCGAGCGCGGTGGGCGTGGGGTAGTCGAAGACGAGGGTGGCGGGGAGCCGTACGCCCGTGACGGCGCCGATGCGGTTGCGCAGCTCGACGGCGGTGAGCGAGTCGAAGCCCAGCTCCTTGAAGGCGCGGCCCGAGCCGACCGCCTCCGGGCCCGCGTAGCCGAGGACGGCGGCGACCTGGCCGCAGACGACCTCCAGCAGCAGCCGGTCGCGTTCGGGGACGGACAGCCCGAGGAGCCGTTCGGCGAGCCCGCCGGGCGCTGCGGCGCCCGACTCGGCGGCGCGGCGGGCCGTACCGCCGCGCACCAGGCCGCGCAGCAGCGCGGGGACCAGGCGTGCGTCGGCGTGGCGCAGCGGCGCCAGGTCCAGGTGCATGGGGACGAACGCGGGGTCGCCGACGGCGAGCGCGGTGTCCAGCAGGGCGAGGCCCTCGTCGGAGGAGAGGGCGGCGACTCCGGCGCGGGTGATGCGCTGGATGTCGGTGTCGTCCAGGTCGCCGGTCATGCCGCTGCGTTCGGCCCACAGGCCCCAGGCGAGGGCGGTCGCGGGGAGCCCCTGGGCGCGGCGGCGCTGGGCGAGGGCGTCCAGGAAGGCGTTGGCGGCCGCGTAGTTGGCCTGGCCGGGGCCGCCGAGCGTTCCGGCGGCGGCGGAGAACAGGACGAACGCGGACAGGTCCAGGTCGCGGGTCAGCTCGTGCAGGTTCAGCGCCGCGTCCACCTTGGGCGGCAGGACGCGGTCCACGCGCTCGGCGGTGAGCGACCCGATGACACCGTCGTCCAGCACACCGGCCGTGTGCACCACGGCGGTCAGCGGGTGGGCGGCCGGGACGGCGGCCAGCACCTCGGCCAGCGCGGCGCGGTCGGCCACGTCGCAGGCGGCGAGGGTGACCTCGGCGCCGGACGCGCGGAGTTCGGCGACGAGCTCGGCGGCGCCGTGCGCGTCGGCGCCGCGCCTGCTGAGCAGCAGCAGGTGGCGTACGCCGTGCTCGGTGACCAGGTGGCGGGCGACCAGGCCGCCCAGGGTGCCGGTGGCGCCGGTGACCAGGGCGGTGCCCTCGGGGTCGAGGGCGGGCACGGTGTGCGCGGCGTCGGAGGCGACCTTCGCGAGGCGCGGTACGACGACCGACCCGGCGCGGACCGCGAGCTGCGCTTCGCCGGTGGCGAGGGCGGGGGCGAGGGCGCGGTACGAGGCGTCGTCGCCGTCGATGTCGACGAGGGTGAAACGGTCCGGGTTCTCGGACTGCGCGGAGCGCAGCAGGCCCCACAGCGGGGCGTGCGCCAGGTCCTCGGTGTCGGCGTCCGCGGTGGTGGCGACGGCGCCGCGGGTGGCGATGACCAGCCGGCAGCCCTCGAAGCGGTCGTCGGCGAGCCAGCGTTGGGCCAGGTCCAGCGCGCGGTGCAGGGCGTCGCGCACACCGTCCTGGACAGGAAGGTCCGTCTCGGCCGGGAAGAACGGCGCGACGACGGCCTGCGGCACCGGGGCGCCGCCGGTCACGGCCTCGCCGAGCGCGGCCAGGTCGGCGTATCCGGCGGCGGTGGGCAGCGCGGCGGCCAGGGCCGGGGTGTCGTCGCCCAGCAGCGCCCACTGCCCGGCCACGACGGTGGTGGCGGAGGGCACCGGGGCGGGGGTCCACTCGACGCGGAACAGCGCGTCGTAGAAGGCGCCGCGCGCGGAAGTCACCTGCTCGGGCGAGACCGGGCGCAGCAGCAGCGCGTCGACCGAGGCGACGGGCGCGCCGCTCTCGTCGGTCACCAGGACGGCCACGGTGTCCTGGCCCGCGGGCGAGAGCCGGACGCGCAGCGCGGAGGCGCCGACGGCGTGCAGCCGGACGCCGCTCCAGGAGAACGGGAGGCGGCCGTGTTCGGTGTCCTCCAGCAGGGAGCCGATGCCGACGGCGTGCAGGGCGGCGTCCAGCAGCGCCGGGTGCAGCCCGAACAGGTCGGCCTCGGCGCGGGCGCTGTCGGGCAGGCGTACCTCGGCGTACACGTGGTCGCCGTGCTGCCAGGCGGCCTTGAGGCCCTGGAACACCGGGCCGTACGCGAAGCCGCTCTCGGTGAGCCACTCGTACAGGCCGTCGACGGGCACCTCGGTGGCATCGGCCGGCGGCCAGGTGGTGAGGGTGTCCTCGGGGGTGGTGGCGCCGGTGGCGAGCACACCGGTGGCGTGGCGGGTCCACTCGCCCTCGCCCCAGGTGCCGTCGGCGGCCTCTTCGAGCCGCGAGTGCAGGGTCAGCGAGCGGCGGCCGGTGTCGTCCGGCGCGCCCACGGACACCTGCACCTGCACCCCGCCCTGCGGGGGCAGCACGAGGGGCGCTTCGAGGGTCAGCTCCTCCAGCACGTCGGCGCCGACGTGGTCACCGGCGCGGATGGCCAGCTCCACGAAGGCGGTGCCGGGCAGCAGCACGGTGTCCATGACGGCGTGGTCGGCGAGCCACGGGTGGGTCTGGAGGGACAGCCTGCCGGTGAACAGGAATCCGGCGGCGTCGGCGAGCGAGACGGCGGCGCCGAGCAGCGGGTGGTCGGCGGAGCCGAGCCCGGCGGCGGTGACATCGCCGGTCCAGGGACCGGCGGGCTCGGGCCAGTACAGCTCGCGCTGGAAGGCGTACGTGGGCAGCTCGACACGGCGGGCGCCGGAGCCCGCGAACACGGCGGCCCAGTCGACGGCCACGCCGTGCACATGGGCGCGGGCGAGCGCGTCGGTCAGCGCGGTGGCCTCGGGGCGGTCGCCGCGCAGGACGGGGACGAAGGCGGCGTCGTCGGCGGTGACGCAGTCCTGCGCCATGGCGGTGAGCACCCCGTCGGGGCCCAGCTCCACGAACGTGCCGACGCCGTACTCCTCGAGCCCGCGGATGCCGTCGGTGAAGCGGACGGCCTCGCGGACGTGGCGGACCCAGTAGTCGGGCGAGCAGATCTCGTCGGCGGAGACGGACGCGCCGGTGAGGTTGGAGATGACGGGGATGACCGGCGGCGCGTAGGTGACGCCCTGCGCGACCTCGCGGAACGCCTCCAGCATCCCGTCCATGTGCGGCGAGTGGAAGGCGTGGCTGACGGTGAGCCGCTTGGTCTTACGGCCCTTCTCCACGAAGACATCGGCAATGTGCTGAGCCGCGTCCTCGTCACCGGCGATGACGACCGAGGTGGGCCCGTTGAGAGCAGCGATGCTCACGCGCTCGGTGAGCAGCGGCGCCACCTCGTCCTCGGACGCCTGGACGGCGATCATGGCTCCGCCGCCCGGGAGTTCCTGCATCAGTCGGCCGCGCGCGGCGACCAGGCGGCAGGCGTCGGCGAGCGACAGCACGCCCGCCACATGGGCGGCGGCCAGTTCGCCGATGGAGTGGCCGACGAGGAAGTCGGGCTTCACGCCCCACGTTTCCAGCAGCCGGAACAGCGCCACTTCGAGGGCGAACAGGGCGGGCTGGGTGTAGCCGGTGCGATTGAGTACGTCACCGTCGTCACCGAACATCACATCGCGCAGCGGCCGTTCGAGGTGGCCGTCGAGTTCGGCGCACACCTCGTCCAGCGCCTTCGCGAAGGCCGGGACGGCCGCGTACAGCTCACGGCCCATGCCGGTGCGCTGGCTGCCCTGCCCGGTGAACAGGAACGCGACCTTGCCCTCGCCGACCTCGCCCTGGACGACCCCGCCCGCGGGGCCGTCCTCGGCGAGCGCGGCCAGCCCGCGCAGCAGATCGTCCCGGCCGCCGTCGCCTGCGATGACCACGGCCCGGTGGTCCAGCGCGGCGCGGGTGGTGGCCAGGGAGTGGGCGAGGTCGACCAGGCCGAGGCCCGGGTCGTCCCGCACATGGGCGGCGAGCCGCGCCGCCTGGGCGCGCAGCGCCTGCGCGCTCTGCCCGGACACCAGCAGCGGCAGCTGCCCGCCGAGCCCGGACCACTCCCCCGTGGTCTTCTCCGGCCGGCGGTCCTCGGCGGGCGCCTGCTCGATGACGGTGTGGGCGTTCGTACCGCTGACGCCGAACGAGGAGATGCCCGCGCGGCGCGGCTGTCCGGTCTCCGGCCACGGCGTGTTCTCGGTGAGCAGGGACACCGCGCCCGCCGACCAGTCGACGTCGCCGGAGGGCGCGTCGACGTGCAGCGTCTTGGGCAGCACCCCGTGCTCGATGGCCTTGACCATCTTGATGATTCCGGCGACACCGGCCGCGGCCTGGGTGTGCCCGAAGTTGGACTTGACGGAGCCGAGCCACAGCGGGCGGTCCTCGGCCCGGTGCTGCCCGTACGTGGCGAGCAGCGCCTGCGCCTCGATGGGGTCGCCCAGCGACGTACCGGTGCCGTGTGCCTCGACGGCGTCGACCTGGGCCGGGGTGAGGCGGCCGTCGGTGAGCGCCTGCCGGATGACGCGCTGCTGGGACGGGCCGTTGGGCGCGGTCAGACCGTTGCTCGCACCGTCCTGGTTGATGGCGGAGCCGCGGACGATGGCGAGCACCTGGTGGCCGTTCTTCCGGGCGTCCGACAGCCGCTCGACGAGCAGCATGCCCACGCCCTCGCCCCAGCCGGTGCCGTCCGCGCCGTCCGCGAACGCCTTGCAGCGGCCGTCGGGGGCGAGGCCGCGCTGACGGCTGAAGTTGATGAACGCGCGCGGGCTGTTCATGACCGTGACGCCACCGGTCAGCGCCAGCGAGCATTCGCCGTTGCGCAGCGCCTGCACGGCCAGGTGCAGCGCCACCAGCGACGCCGAGCACGCGGTGTCGACGGTGAGCGCCGGGCCCTCCAGGCCGAAGGTGTAGGAGATGCGGCCGGAGATGACGCTCGCCGCGTTGCCGGTCAGCAGATACTGCTCGACGCCCTGCGGCAGCCGGTGCATCAGCTCCGGGTAGTCCTGGCCGTTGGTGCCGATGAAGACACCGGCCTTGCTGCCGCGCAGGGTGCCCGGGTCGATCCCGGCCCGCTCGAACGCCTCCCAGGAGGTTTCCAGCAGCAGCCGCTGCTGCGGGTCCATGCCGAGGGTTTCGCGCGGGCTGATCCCGAAGAACCCGGCGTCGAACTCGCCGGCGCCCTCCAGGAATCCGCCCTTGTCGGTGTAGCTGGTGCCCTGCTGGTCGGGGTCGGCGTCGAAGAGCGACGACACGTCCCAGCCGCGGTCCGTGGGGAAGTCCGTGATGGCGTCGCCGCCACCGGCCACGAGCTGCCACAGCTCCTCCGGAGACGTGACGCCTCCGGGGAAGCGGCAGCTCATGCCGACGATCGCGATCGGCTCAGGCTCCTGCGACTCGACCTCGCGAAGACGCTGCCGCGTCTGGTGCAGATCGGCAGTTACCCGCTTGAGGTAGTCGAGGATCTTGTCCTGATCCGCCATTGGAGTCTCACCCATGCTTCTCGTCACAAACCTTGCGCCCGCGGACCCATCGATCCTTAGATTCCGAGTTCTTTCTCGATGAAGTCGAAGACCTCATCCTGCGTCGCCTGTTGCAGCTTCTCCGTCACGGTGTCGGCACCGCCGTCGGCCGTCTCGGTACCGGCCGTACGGGGCTCCGCCCACTTCGCCGCGAGGTCCCGCAGCCGGGCCGCGATGTCGTCCCGCGCCTCGCTCTGCGGGTCGAGGACGGACAGCGCGGACTCCAGTGCGTCCAGCTCCGCGAGTCCGGGCGCGGCCGCCGCGCCGCCGTCGCCGACGAGCTCGCCGCACAGGAACTCGGCCAGCGCCGACGGGGTCGGATAGTCGAACACCAGCGTGGCGGGCAGCTTCTGCCCGGTGGCGACGCCCAGCCGGTTGCGCAGCTCCAGCGCGATCAGCGAGTCGAAGCCCAGCTCCTTGAACGCCCGCCCCGCGCCGACCTCGTCGGTCGTCGGGTGGCCGAGCGCCGCGGCCGCGTTGGTGCGGACGACCTCCAGGACCACCAGGGACTGTTCGGCCCGGGAGATTCCGGCCAGCCGCTGCCGCAGCGCGTCCGCCGGGGACCCGTCCGCGGCCGCGGACGGGTCGCCGCCCGGGACGCCGGTCTCCCGCAGCCGCCGCACCTCCGGCAGATCGCCGATGAGCGGGCTGGGGCGGACCGCGGTGTAGCCCTGGGCGAAGCGTTCCCACTGGATGTCGGCGACGGCCAGCACCGTGTCGGCGTGGTCCAGCGCCTGCTGGAGCGCCATGATCGCCGCGTGCGGGTCCATGGCCGGGACACCGCCGCGGTCCAGCCGCTCGCCGATGGCCCCGCCCGCGGCGAGACCCGTCTCGCCCCAGCGGCCCCAGGCCACGGAGGTGGCGGGCAGGCCGTCGGCGCGGCGCTGCTCGGCGAGGGCGTCGAGGTAGGCGTTGGCCGCCGCGTAGTTGCCCTGTCCGGCGTCGCCGAGGGTGCCCGCGATGCCGGAGAACAGGACGAACGCGGACAGCTCCAGGTCCCGGGTCAGCTCGTGCAGATGGCGCGCCGCGTCGGCCTTCGGGCCGAGGACGGTCGCGAACCGCTGCGGGGTGAGTGCGTCGAGCACCCCGTCGTCGAGCACGCCCGCGGCGTGCAGGACGGCGGTGAGCGGCTGGTCGGCCGGGATCGCGGCGAGCAGCGCCTCGACGGCCTTGCGGTCGGCCACGTCGCACGCGGCGACGGTGACCTGAGTGCCCAGCGCGGTCAGTTCGTCGCGCAGCTCGGCCGCACCGGGCGCCTCCAGGCCGCGGCGGCTGGTGAGCACCAGGTGCTCGGCACCGTTACGCGCCAGCCAGCGCGCCACATGGGCGCCCAGCGCCCCCGTACCGCCGGTGACCAGCGTCGTACCGGACGGGCTCCAGGACCGCACGGCGGGCGCCCCGGCCAGCGGGGAGCGGGCGAGCCTGCGGGCGAACACGCCCGCCGCGCGCACGGCGAGCTGGTCTTCGCCGTCGGCCCCGGCGAGCACCCCGGCGAGCCGGGACAGCGCCCGGTCGTCAGGCGTTTCCGGCAGGTCGACCAGGCCGCCCCAGCGCTCCGGGTACTCCAGCGCGGCGGTCCGGCCGAGGCCCCACACGAGCGCCTGCTCCGGCGATTCCGGCCGGTCCGTGGCGCTCACGGACACCGCGCCGCGGGTGGCGCACCACAGCGGCGCCTCCACCCCGGCGTCGCCCAGCGCCTGGATCAGCGCGACGGTGCCGGTCAGCCCGGCGCCGACGCCGTCCGTGCCGGGCGCGGTGCGCTCGTCGAAGGCGAGCAGCGACAGCACACCGGAGACGGGTCCGGCGTCCGCCAGTTCCCCGCGCACCAGGCGGGTCAGCGACGCGCGGTCGGCCTCCACGGCGGCCGGGGTGATCTGCCGTACGTCCGCGCCGCGTTCGGCGAGCGTACGGACCACGCCGAGCGTCCAGTCGTCGGTGACGGCGGACTCGGGCACGGCCAGCAGCCAGGTCCCGGACAGCCGCGGGGCTTGTGCCTCGGTCCGGGAGGTCCACGTCACGCGGTAGCGCCAGCCGTCCACGGTGGACTGCTCGCGGGCCTGCTTGCGCCACGAGGCGAGGGCGGGCAGGACGGCGCCGAGCGAGGACCGCTCGGTGTCGTCGTCACACGCGAGCGTGTCGGCCAGCGCCTCCAGGTCCTCGCGCTCGACGGCCTCCCAGAAGCGGGCGTCGACGGCGTCGGACTGCGACGCCGGGGCGTCGGCGGCGGCTTCGGCGGCCTGCGGCCAGAGGTGCTGGTGCTGGAAGGCGTACGTGGGCAGCTCGACGCGGTTCGCGCCGGTGCCCTCGAACACCGCGTCCCAGTCGACGTCGACCCCGCGGGTCCATGCCTCGCCGAGGGACGCCCAGAAGCGGTCCAGACCGCCCTCGTCGCGGCGCAGCGAACCGATCGCCGCTGCCTCGCGGCCCGCGTCCTCCGCCGTCTCCTGCACGCCCATCGCCAGCACCGGGTGGGCGCTGGACTCGATGAACACGCTCATGCCCTCGTCGAGCAGGCGGCGGATGGCGCTCTCCAGCTCGACGGTGCGGCGCAGGTTGGTGAACCAGTACTCGGCGTCCAGCTCGGAACCGTCGACCCACTCCCCCGTCACGGTCGAGAGGAACGGCACCTGAGTGGTCCGCGGCTGTACGGGGGCGAGCAGTTCCAGCAGCTCATCGCGCAGCAACTCCACCTGCGCGGAGTGCGAGGCGTAATCCACCGGGACGCGGCGCGCCCGGACCTCGTCCGCCTCGCAGGACACCAGCAGCTCGTCCAGCGCGGTCGGCTCACCGGAGACCACCACGGCCGACGGGCCGTTGACGGCCGCCACCGAGATCCGCTCCTCGCCCCACGGCTCGATGCGCTCCCGTACCTCCGACACCGGCAGCGCCACGGACACCATGCCGCCCTTGCCCGCCAGCACCCGGCCGATCGCCTGACTCCGCAACGCCACCACACGGGCCGCGTCCTGCAAGGTCAGAATCCCCGCCACGCACGCGGCCGCGATCTCGCCCTGCGAGTGGCCCACCACAGCGGACGGCCGCACACCCAGCGAACGCCACAGCTCCGCCAGGGACACCATCACCGAGAACAGCACCGGCTGAACGACGTCCACCCGCTCCAGTGACGGCGCGTCCTCCGCGCCTCGCAGCACATCCACCAACGACCAGTCGGTGAATTCAGCGAGCGCGGCGGCACACTCATCAATACGGGCAGAGAACACCGGTGAAGCATCCAACAGCCCCACAGCCATGCCTACCCATTGTGACCCCTGTCCGGGGAACACGAATGCGGCCTTGCCCCCGATTGAGGCCCCCTGCACCAGGTTGGGCAGGACCTGCCCCCTAGCGAGGGCGTCCAAACCGCGAGCAAAGTCATCCCGATCCGAGCCCACGAGCACCGCGCGCCGGTCGAAGGCGGCGCGGGTGGTGGCCAGCGAGTGGCCGACGTCGGCCGGGCGCAGCGCGGGGGCGGCGTCGAGGTGGGCGTCGAGGTGGGCGTCGAGGTGGGCCAGCAGCTTGGCGGCCTGGGCGCGCAGCGCGGCCTCGCTCTTGCCGGACAGCACCCACGGCAGGACACCGTTCTGCCCGTTCTCCGGCTGCGGCTCCCGCTCGTCGGCGGGGGCCTGTTCCAGGATGGCGTGGGCGTTGGTGCCGCTGAAGCCGAACGACGACACGGCGGCGCGGCGCGGGTGGCCGGTCTCCGGCCACGGCCGGGCCTCGGTCAGCAGCTCGATGTCGCCCGCCGACCAGTCCACGTGCGGGGTCGGTTCGGCGATGTGCAGCGACTCGGGCACGACGCCGTGCCGCATGGCGAGCACCGTCTTCATCACGCCCGCGACACCGGCCGCCGCCTGGGCGTGGCCGATGTTGGACTTGATGGAGCCCAGCAGCAGCGGCTGCCCCTCGGGCCGGTCCTGGCCGTACGTGGCGAGCAGCGCCTGCGCCTCGATCGGGTCGCCCAGCGTCGTCCCCGTACCGTGCGCCTCGACCAC